>JAQCDT010000001.1 GCA_027620575.1 Verrucomicrobiota bacterium | reverse complement strand
GGTGGCAGATATTATTCATGCGCGTTCCAATTTCAGTTTAGAAGTGGCTCGCCGACAGCTCAATGGCTCAATTGGACACAAAATGTCGGAATTGACCGATCAGCTATTGGGGATTTTAGCGGAGCTAGAAGCCTACATTGACTTTCCTGAGGAAGATTTACCGGAGGCTTCCGATGCAGGGCCGATGCAGGACCTGAAGCGATTGATTGAAGCAGTGGATCGTTTAATTGAAACCAACCACTACTCCGCCCTACTTCAAGAAGGTATTAAAACCGTGATTATTGGAGCACCGAATGCGGGTAAAAGTAGCTTAATTAATACTTTGGTCGGCTCTCAAAGGGCGATTGTCAGTGATATTCCAGGGACTACCCGTGATTTTATTACCTCGTATATTATGCTGAAGGATTATCGAGTGGAAATCATTGATACCGCAGGCTTACATCCAGCAGAGGATGCGATCGAGCTACAAGGGATTGAAAAAACCATGGAACTTGCCCAAAATGCCGACTTTTATTTAGTGATTGTTGATCATAGTGAGCCCTCCCCCAGTCTGCCTGAATCAATCCATTCAGTATTTAAGGCAGAAAACACCTTAGTCATTGAAAATAAACAAGATCTGAAATCAACGAACTCGCATAAGGACTTTTTAGCCGAGTGCCAGCACTGCCCTATTTCTTTGAAAACCCACAGCGGTATCGAGGCCTTAAAATCATCTATGCTCAAGCTGATTGACCAGGGTATCGCCCTACCCAAGGGCAATGATGCTATTGTGCTCAACGCACGCCATACGGCCGCCTTAAAACACGCTAGAGAATCATTGGCAAATGCATCAGAAGCAATTGATAATCATGAACTTAGCGAATTAGTTGCCGTCGAATTACGCTCGGCTATCGAGGGCTTCAGTCAGGTGGTGGGCAAGATTGACAACGAGGCCATGCTCGATAAATTATTTCAAAAATTTTGTATAGGAAAATGAGTCAAGATCCCCTATTCCAACTTGATAAAGAATATGACGTAGTTGTCTGCGGAGCCGGTCATGCGGGCTGTGAAGCGGCGCTGGCCGCTGCTCGTCGGGGAGCCAGTACCCTACTCCTAACCGGCAATTTAGACACGATTGCCCAAATGAGTTGTAATCCTGCGATCGGTGGACAAGCCAAGGGCCATATGGTGCGTGAAATTGATGCTTTAGGGGGCGAAATGGCCATCAATACGGATGCCACCGCCATCCAATTCCGCCTACTCAACGCTTCTAAAGGCCCTGCTGTTCAAGCACCTAGAGCACAATGTGATAAAAAAGCCTACCAATTTCGCATGAAACAAGCGATTGAATGGCAAGAAAATCTCCATGTCTTTCAAGCACTCGTCGATGAATTGGTCATGAATAAGGGCCGAGTTGTTGGAATAAAAACCAATTTAGACAGCGAATTTAAGGCAAAAACCGTGATTGTCACCACCGGAACCTTCCTAAGAGGCCTGATGCACGTCGGACAGAACAAAAATGAAGGCGGACGTATGGGTGATTTCTCGGCTAAGGGACTTTCTAAATCCTTTATTGAGGCTGGGATCGAACTAGAGCGTCTGAAAACGGGCACACCTGCACGTATTTTAGGTCGATCTATCGATTTCTCTCAGCTTGAAGAACAAAAAGCGGACGAGAAGCCGACTTTGTTTGGCTTTTATGATACTCGAGAGCCCGAGGAATTGTTCCACGTGGAACATTTTGGCGAAAAACGTTTAGGTTGGGAGCCAGGATATGCGCCAATGTCGTGTTGGACGACGTACACTGGGGCGAAAACTGAGGCGATTATTAAAGAGAATCTCCATTTATCGCCGATGTACTCGGGAGAAATTGTTGGCAGGGGGCCTCGATACTGTCCAAGTATTGAGGATAAAATTGTTCGCTTCGCCGATAAAGACCGTCATATGTTGTTTTTAGAGCCCGAGGGGCGTTATACCAATGAATGGTATATCAATGGTTTATCGACTAGTTTGCCTTTAAAGGTTCAGGTAGAGATGCTTCGAAGCATCAAGGGCTTGGAGCAGGTGCATATTTTACGTCCGGCCTATGCAGTCGAATATGACTTTGCACCGCCTACACAATTGTTCCCGTCGCTTGAATCAAAGAAAGTGGAGAATTTATTTTTTGCGGGACAGATCAATGGCACATCGGGCTATGAAGAAGCGGCGGGGCAGGGACTGGTCGCTGGAATCAATGCAGTACAAAAGATACGAGGGGAGGACCCAATGGTCTTAGGCCGAGATGAATGCTATATTGGTGTCTTGATTGATGATTTGGTTTCGAAAGGAACTCAGGAGCCGTATCGGATGTTTTCCAGTCGTGCAGAGCATCGTTTGCTCTTCAATCACCCCAGTGCAGAACTGCGATTGATCGAGCATGCTAAAAAGCATAACTTATTGACTGACAAACGGATAAAAGCGATAGAAGAGAAGCAAAAGACGATAGAGCACTGGGTAGGGTTTCTAGAAAAAGAGTTTCTTAAGGGGGATAGTTATGCGACACATATTCGCCGGTGCCGAGACAAAAGTGCCTTTCCGAAAGACTTAGCTGAGGCGACGGAAGCGGTGCAAGATGAGGTCTTTTATCGTGTGGCGTTTAAGGGATATTTAGAGCGAGAGCTCAAGCAGGTGGATAAGCTTAGGCACATTGATAAAATAAAGATTCCTCAATCATTGGACTATCACCAAGTGAAAGGACTGCGTGCTGAGAGTGGAGAGAAGCTTGCGGAGATTCAGCCGCAAACCTTGGGTCAAGCCAGTCGAATCAGCGGGGTGAATCCTGCAGATATCAGCATACTGATGGTGACGATTGAAGCGATGAGCCGTAAGGCGGCAGAAGCGAAGAAAGCCAAGCAGGCTTAAAAGCGATCGGTGATCAATAAGGTGGATGGTTGATCAGCCACCAATTGCATTTCTGAGCAGTAGGGCTGTAAGGCGGTGTCGCCCAATTGTATTCTTTGCTGAGAAAGTGTGTCGGTGACCTGTCCCTGAGTGACATGAATCAGACGAGGGCTTTCTTGGGCCGGAAGCACTAGAGGCTCACGGTGTCCGTCCAGATGAAGTCCAGTAATACGAAAGTGGGGACAATCTGCTAGGATGGTTTGAGATGCTTCAATGCGGGCAGGCAAAATAGGTAAGTCGTTGACTATCAATGATTTGACAGTCTCTTCTGGGTGGAGTTGTCTCGGTTGGCCGTCGAGGCCCAGGCGATTCCAATCATGGACACGGTAGGTGGTGTCTGAGTTTTGTTGTATTTCGAGGATTAAGTTGCCTCCGCCAATGGCATGGAGCGTCCCGCTTTCGATAAAATAGGAGTCACCGGCTTGAGTTTCGGTGTGAGCGAGGAGGGGTTCGATTTGATTATTTTCAAGAGCGGTGGAAAAATCGTCTTTCGAGGTGTTTGGGACGAGGCCGAGGTAGAGTTGTGCCTGAGGTTCATTTTCGAGGATGTACCAATTTTCCGTTTTGGGTTCACCTTTAAGCGAAGCGGCAACGGACTTGGGTGGGTGGACTTGCACACTGAGAGTATCTTTGCAATCGAGCCACTTGACTAAAATGGGGAAGGGGGCGCCTGTCTGGTAACTCGGACCCATGATTTCGGCGCCGTAGGATTCGAGCAATTGTTTGAGGGTTTTGCCTTGATGGGTGCCATGAACAACAACGGATTGGTCGTCCTCTCGATCGACAATCTCCCAGCTTTCACCAATCGGCCGGTGGTTGGGAATAGTGCGACCTAAACGAGTGGCTAGCTTTTGTCCTCCCCAGACTCGTTCTTTGTAAATTGGATTGAAGATAAGTGGGTTCATTGGGCTAAGTTTGAATTACAATCGTTGCTTTTTTTGTTTTTTAAAGAGGGGATTTGCAAGCAATAATTTAGATTGTCTTGTCGAGTAAATCACTTTTTATTCGTTTCTATTGAAGACAAAACCTAAGCCCAAGCGTAAAAAGATCACGACCCAAGAGAGGACGGTTCCCCCGAAAAAATTTATCGCCGTTGCCTTGATAACATTATCGGCCTTGGTCTTGCTCTCGATCATGGATTACCATCAAGAGCAGTTCCATGGGACAAATCCTGAGGATTCCAATTGGGTCGGTGAATTTGGTGCGTATGTTGGGCATTATGGCTTTCATAATATAGGGGCCGCCCTATGGCTTTTTCCCTTTTTAATTGGCTTTCTTGGCTATCGGTTCTTTTTTGAGCAAAAGCGAGGGCTGCGCTTACGACAGTTGGCTTTAGCTATTGTCAGTCTAGTGGCTTTATCGGGCTTGTTGGCAATTTTTGAATCTTTGGAACTTTTAGGGTTTGCTTCTGAGGGTTTGAGCCATCAGTTGACTTCGGGCTTGGGCGGACGCCTAGGCAATGTGATGGTGCTTCAATTTTTGGAGCCGGTCTTAGGTCCCCTAGGCAGTATCTTGATTTTCTCAATGGCTTTGACGAGTAGCCTGTATATTGGACTTGGCGACAATCTTGGCTCGTTAAGTCGCTTGTTTTTGTCTGGAATGTCCTATGTTTTTTTCGGCCCCTTATACACTTGGGTAAGGTGGGTTTTTCGTGGGGTTTATTCCGTCTGTGCAACGATTATTGGAGGAATAAAAAGCTGTGTCGATTGGCTGGTTAACTTATTGAGCAACATAAACTTAGGCAAAAACAAATCCCATTCAAAAGTCCGTGATGTCGGCGACGAAGCTAGCAAGGCAGATGATTTATTGGATCAAGCTGTTAAAGGGGTGACTTCGGTAGAGCGACCCAAAGTGGTTACGCCTGTGGCAGAGAAAGTGGCAGTGGAAGAAGTCGAAGTGAAGAAGCCACCTTTAGACCCGGCGATGTTTAAGATTGTTAAAGGGGAAAAGACGGAAAAATCGGTGGCCTCGATCCCTGAGCGGCGTGGTGATTATGTCTTTCCAACCATTGATTTGTTGCAAAATGCGCCGGTGTCTTGGGATCAGGCAAGCGAAGATCATGTAGGGATGATGGAAGCTTTGGTACAAACCTTAGATGAATTTGGAGTGAAAGTCGTGCCAGGAGAGATTTTTACCGGGCCTGTGATCACTCGTTATGAGGTGACCCCTGCGGCAGGTGTGCGAGTGGAAAAGATTGTTAACTTAGATAAAAATATTGCTTTGGGCTTAAGAGCCTTGTCCGTGAGAATCTTGGCACCCGTTCCTGGCAAGGGTACGGTGGGCATTGAGGTGCCAAATCGCATTGCTCAAGCGGTCTGTATGCGCGACATTATCGAATCAAAATCCTGGGCTGAAGCGAATGCGGAAATCCCCATTGTATTGGGTAAGGATGTGACGGGTAAGCCGATGGTGACGGATTTGACGAAGATGCCTCACGTCTTGATTGCGGGTTCTACTGGGTCAGGTAAGACCGTTTGCATCAACGCGATTATTGCGTCTTTGCTTTACCATTCTGGGCCAGAGGATTTGCGCTTTATCATGGTGGATCCCAAGGTGGTGGAAATGCAGTTGTACAATGCCTTACCCCATATGTTGATTCCTGTGGTGACTGAACCGAAGAAAGTGCCGGGTGCCTTGAAGTGGTTGATTGCTGAGATGGATCGCCGTTATCAAATTTTTGCGAAAACAAAGGTGCGCAATATCGCAGGTTTTAATGCAAAAATTTCCAAGGACAAGGCGGAGCAGGAACGTGCTAAGGAAATGGAAGCAGAAATGACGGCGGAAGAGCGAGCCGCAGCCACTCAGATCGAGGTCCCAAGAGACGATGATGCCTTTGAGGTGCCCAAGAAAAAATTGCCCTACATTGTATGTATCATTGATGAGTTGGCGGATTTGATGATGGTGGCACCTGCGGATATTGAGACGGGCATCGCTCGGATTGCACAACTTGCCAGAGCGGCGGGGATTCATTTGATTTTAGCGACCCAAAGGCCGTCTGTGAATGTGATTACGGGTGTGATCAAGGCAAATTTACCCAGTCGTATTGCCTTTAAGGTGGCATCAAAGATCGACAGTCGGACGATTTTAGATGGAAGTGGTGCAGAGGCCTTGATCGGCAAAGGGGATATGCTTTTTATCCCGCCAGGTACTTCGAATTTGGTTCGGGCACAAGGGGCGTTTGTCTCGGACGATGAAATCAATGGTATTGTCGATTTTCTTAAGGCAAAAAATGATCCGCCGGTCTTTGCTGAAGCGGTGCAGAGGCAGATTGATTCGAGCGAGGAAGAGGGCGGAGGACTTCTTGAAGGTGAAGAGGATGAGATGTTGAACAAGGCATTGGAGGTCTTGAAGTCGTCCAAGCGTGCGTCCACCTCGATGTTGCAACGGCGATTGCGCATCGGCTACAACCGTGCCGCTCGTCTGATGGAAGATTTGGAAGATCGAGGGATTGTCGGACCAGAAAATGGTTCGAGTCCTCGGGAAATTCTCGTGGATTTAGATATGCTATAGGGCCTCGTTTTTGGCGATTGATTGATAAAAGTCTTGGTAGCATCCATTGTGTGCAACAAGCGCTAGGGCTAGGGCATCGAAGAGGTCATCAGTTTGCCAAGGGTGCTTTTTTCTAGGTGGGCTCAGCGATGCGATGGAGACATTCGGCAGATGGGCTTCAATTAACGCTTGGCGTTGGTTGCGACCGAGCTCCGTTTTTTTTGAAGCTTCGACAATCTTGTTTTGATTGAGTTGTTTAAAGGCAATTTCTGGATGGTATTCGATGAGTTGTTCTTTGGGGATGGATGGGTGATTGGCTTCGCGGATCTTAGGAAATAAATTATAGCATTGTTTGGATATCTTTTTTCCGATGTGTGTAAGGGAACGTTTACAGGCATCTGGGTAGTCTTTGGCCATCAGTGCCTCTTGAGGGGGTGCAGGAAAGACCCGTGAGTGCCACTTGCCCAGTTGTGACTTAGCTAGCCGATCGAAGGGACGAGGGTATGATTCCTTAGCCTTATAAAGAATCATATCAATAAGGATAATCGCCTCTTTAGGGGCTTTTTTGAGAAAAGGTTGCAGGGTTTCCACAGAATGTACTTCGGCGGGCTGATCGGCTTTGAGCCAAGCAATGATCCAGCCTCCACGACAGCCATCAATTCCAATCCAATGAAGAGGGCCTTGTTTGGTCGTGGGTGTGTTTAGGTCGGATTCGGCGTCTTTAAAATCAATCACGTTCTATAGATAAATCAGGAATATGATTAAAAGCAATTCGCATGGGTGCTGCTTCGGCGGTTTTTTGGGCGATCATTGCGGTGCCGTAGTAAATGGAACGACTTCCGTAACGTTGTTTGATCTGGTCGATGGTTTGGAGCAGCTTGGCTCTTTGCCGTTCTTCGCTGGTCTCAAATAATGAAGGGGTGTAGTTGTTGGCATGGACGAGTCCCATCAGCGTGACCGATACTTTAGTGGGATTGGGAGCCATTGCGGGGCGGGTCTCCCAGAGCATGTTCATAAGTTTGGCCAGCGTTAAGGTGTCTTGAGTGGGGGAGCAACGGACCTCTTGCCCCCAACGCCATTCAAAGCCAAATTTGACCTGCAAAACTAAATGCCCGGTGAAATAATGATTCATACGTAAGCGGTGACAGGCTTTTTCTAGCATTCGATGTAGGGTAGAAAAGGCTCCAGGGAAGGTTCTGAGTTTCGGAGGCAGTACATGTGAATGGCCAAAGCTGCGCTTACGGGTACTTTGCTCGGGAAGGGCAATGCCACGAAGGGCATACCAAAAGCGATCGCCTTCAATCGATCCCCAGATGCGATGTAGTTGAGTGCGGTCGGCTCGGCAGAGACTGGGCACATCTAAGATGCCGTGGTTTTTAAGGCGTATGAGCATGCGTGCGCCAATGCCTGTAATGTCGCTTAAGTCTAGCGTGTCTAAGGCTTGGGGCAGTTGAGGATGATCAATGAGCATCAGCCCATTGGGTTTTTTCATTTTACTGGCGAGTTTGGCAATGAATCGATTGGGAGCAATCCCGATAGAGGCCGTGATGCAGGGGCCAATCGCTTTTTTTAGAGCGGTTTTAATCGCTTCAGCCTTTTCCGTGGCGATTTTAGGCGTTTGCCACTTAGGCGGTAGTCTTCCATACATCTCGTCAATCGACAAAACTTCATCAACGAAGATGATTTCGTGTATTATTTTGGTGATTGAATTATGAATAGCGACATATTTTTCGTGGTTTGCTTGAACGAATTTAATTTTAGGGCATAAAATCCGTGCTTGCCGCACAGGGACGCCGGTTTTGACTCCGAAGTGCTTAGCTTCATAACTTGCTGCAATGCAACTGGTTGTTTCAACATTGATACTCGGAACGATGGCAATAGGTTGCCCCCTCAGACGAGGGTCGCTTTCTTGCTCGACTGAGGCATAAAAGCTGTCGAAATCAATAAATAAATACCGTAGAGCCATAGAATGAATCTACAGTAATAAAGAAAAGCAGTGAGGAAGATCAAGAAAATAGTGAACAAAAGTACACTATTTTTAAGAAAAGAGGTCAAATTGTGGGGATTGGGAACTGGAATCCGTATTTTTTTTGTCGGTATCTTTGGGGGTGCGTGCTGTTGGGACACTTTGTTGGCTATTATTTTCTAATTGGTCGAGAATGGTTTTGGCACGATCAATAACTGATGGAGGGAGTCCTGCAAGGCGTGCCACTTGGATTCCGTAGGAACGATCAGCCGGGCCTTTGATGATTTGGCGAACAAAGATAATTTCGTCATTCCATTCTTTAACCGCGATGGAAAAGTTTTCCAGTTTTTGTAGATTTTGTGAAAGTTTAGTGAGTTCGTGGTAGTGAGTGGCGAAGAGGGTGCGAGGGCCAGCTTGGTTGTCGGTATGGAGGTGTTCGATGACGGCCCAAGCGATACTCAGTCCGTCATACGTACTGGTTCCTCGTCCGATTTCATCGAGAATAATTAAACTGTTTTCTGTGTGGTTATTGAGAATGTTGGCGGTTTCGTTCATCTCGACCATGAAAGTGGAGTTGCCTTGTGCGAGTTGGTCGGAGGCGCCGACTCGGGAAAAGATACGATCGACGATACCGATATGGCATTGTGTGGCCGGGACCCAGGCACCTGTTTGTGCCATCAGAACAATTAAGGCAACTTGTCGAATGTAGGTGGATTTACCGGCCATGTTCGGACCAGTGAGTAAAGCGATTTGTGGGTGGGGATCGCCCGTTGTGGAGAGATGGCAATCGTTGGGAACGAAGGCGTGCGTGCCTGCGAGACCGAGGGGTGATTCCTTGAGCATTTGTTCAACTACGGGGTGACGTCCTTGTTCAATGTGCAGGTGGTTGGAGTGGTCGAGGGTGGGTTTGCAGTAATCCCATTCACGGGCTTTGTTGGCGAAGCCGATCAAAACATCGAGTTGGGCAATCGCTTCGGCGGTTGATTTGAGTGCATCCGAATGGGTTAAAATTGATTGAATGAGTTCTTGAAAGAGGGCGTGTTCTCGAGCGATAGACTGTTCTTCAGCTTGGAGTATAGCTTGCTCTTGCTCTTTGAGTTCTGGAGTGACGAAGCGTTCCGCATTTTTCATAGTTTGTCTGCGGGTATAGTCTTCGGGAACACGCTTTAAATGGCTTTTGGTGATTTCAATAAAGTAGCCATAGGCACCATTGTAGCGAATGCGTAAGTTTTTGATGCCGGTGCGAGCTTGTTCTTTTTGCTCAAATTCGGCGAGCCAAGTCTTACTGGAAGAGCTGAGGGTACGAAGTTCGTCGAGCTGGGAATCGAATCCATTTCGGATGGTACCACCTTCGTCCAGTTTGGAAGGAAGTTCGTCAGCGAGACCCTGTGCAAGCAAGGTGGAGAGGGAATCAAAAGTGTCGATTTGCTCAGCGATGGGCTCTACTGGTGAGTCGGGAAATTCGGCAAGGTGAGCTTTAATTTGAGGTAGTTTTTCTAGCGAATCACGAATACCACCGAGTTCACGTGGATTTTGAATACGATTTTGCAGTCGGCCAAGGATGCGTTCGAGGTCACGAATTTGTTTGAGGGTATTTTGTAAATCGGTGGCGAGTCCTGGGGCTTGAACGAATTCATGAACGCAGTTTTGTCGATTGTTGAGAGTGTCTAGATCGAGTAAAGGTTGGGCCATCCAGCGTTCGAGGAGGCGAGACCCTGGGGGTGTGACGGTTCCGTCCATTGCATGAAGAAGCGAGCCGTGCTTGCTGTTGCCAGAGGTGTTAGTGGCGGATTTGAAAATTTCGAGATTTTGTTGTGTGGCTGGGTCGATGAGTAGATTTTCAGATGCTTTATACTCTTCAATCTTTTTGATGTTTGCGGGGGTGTTGCAAAGAGTTTCACTAGCGTATTGTAGGATGGCACCAGCGGCACCGAGTGCGGGGTGTTGTTCGGTGATACCAAAGCCGTTGAGGTTTAGGACATCGAGCGTATCACAAGTAGTTCTTGCTCCAGCAATGGGATCAAAATGGTAATCAGGAATGGTGGTGAGGGTGTAATTTTGTTTGAGGTATTGAAAGGAGTCTGACCAAGGGTTTTCAGGCTGGGTCCATGTGGTGGAGGATTTTTCTGGGATGAGAATTTCTTTGGGGCCTAGGCTTTCAATGAGTGGGGTGAGGTTTTCGTGGTGGCTATCGGTTGCAATGGCAAAAGTGCCCGTGGTGAGGTCGAGCCAAGCGAGGTGGGTTTGGGTCTTAGTGAATTCAATTGCGAGTAGAAATTGGTTACGATTGGCTTCGATTTGGTTTTCGGCTAGGCGAGTACCTGGGGTGATAATGCGGGTGAGTTTTCGCTCAACGATTTTGCCAGCGATGGCTGGCTCCATTTGTTCGCAAAAGGCGATTTTGATTCCTTGGTTGAGCAATTTTTGTAAATAGTTATCGGCGGCATGGTAGGGGATGCCTGCCATAGGAATGTCGTTGCGTTGGGTTAAGGTGATTCCAAGAAGCTTAGCCCCCTTTTCCGCATCTTGGTGGAAGATTTCATAGAAATCGCCTAAACGAAAAAACAGGAGCGTGTCTTCGGGCAACTGGCTTCGAATCGAATGCCATTGTTGCATCATAGGGGTCATTTTTTTTGTCTTTTCGTTTGGCATTATGCTTTAAACGATACTTTTTAGCAGGTGTGTGGAAAAAATAAAGTCGTGACTTTGAAAAATGTAAAAAAAGTAAAGCGTTAGGAAACTATAGGTATGGCAGTCGCATTGAAAAGTTTAAAGATGGGCACAGAGGGAGCTCCAAAAGTATTTATTGTACACGGCTTAATGGGAAGTTTACGAAATTGGCTTTTGGTTGGGAAAGCCTTAGCGGAAGCGTTTGAGGTGCATTTATTGGATTTGAGAAATCATGGTGAGTCGCCTTGGGCGGATTCGATGGATTGGTCGGAGATGAGTGCAGATCTGATGGGCTATTTAGAGAGGGAGTGTATCGAGGAGCCGATTCATTTAATTGGGCATAGTTTAGGTGGAAAGGTCGCTATGCATTTTGCTTCAGAATATGGCGATCGAGTGGCAAAGCTCGTGGTCTTGGATATAGTCCCAAAGCCGTATACGCCCCATTATAAATCGGAGTTTGAAGCAATGATGAGTTTGGATTTAGGGGCTATGGTTTCACGGCAATCGGTTTCTGAGGCTTTGGAGCAATCTATTCCTGATGCAAGTTTTCGTGAATCGCTTTTGACTAATTTGACTCGCAAGGACGGCGGTTTTGCTTGGAAGCCGAATCTTAAAGTGTTGTATGAAAATTTAGAAACGATTCGAACCAATCCCTTGAGTGAGGCGTCGTCTTATTTGGGCGAAACATTATTAGTTAAGGGTGGGGCCTCTGATTTTATAGAAACGGGTGACCGTGAGCGGATGGAAAAATATTTTCCAAAGTTAGATTTTCTTCTGATGGAGGGAGTTTCGCACAATCCACATGTCGATGGGCGTGAAGCCTTAATCAATAAATTGATGGAATGGCTTTGATTTTTTAGCGAGTTCAAGTATTTTCAGTATTTAATAGTTAAATATAGTGAACGGAATTAACCAACAAGAAATACAAGACGCTAGCAACAATGCGTCAGGCTTTGAATCAATTGTTGCTCCAGTGAGTGGATATTTAGCCAATTTAGATGCGTATCTTCAAGAACAGGTTTTGATACTGGAGCCAGAGGTGCAAGAGCAAGTTAGCTATGTTTTAGGTCATAGTGGGAAGCGTCTCCGCCCTATACTAGTCGCTTACAGTGGCTGGCATGAAGGCTTTGAAAATAACGAGGATTTGATTCGCTTGGGGGCGATATTAGAATTAGTGCATTTAGCGACTTTGGTGCATGACGATATTTTAGATGATGCGAGTATTCGTCATGGAACTCCAACGGTGGCGGCTAAATACGGAAGAGATGCAGCGGTTTTAGTCGGAGATGTGTTATTTGCTCATGCTTTATGTTTGGCTTCGGAATACGATACGACGGAAATTTGTCGCTCGGTTGCACTGGCTACGAGTCGAGTGTGTTCTGGAGAAATCAGCCAGACTTACGCTAAGCGTGAATTGAATTTTGATCGGAAGCATTACTTTCGCATCATAGAGTTAAAGACGGCGGAATTATTTGCGGTGGCCTGTCGGTTGGGCGCGATTGTTAGCGGAAAATCAGAAGCCGAGGCGGAGGCACTTGCTAGTTATGGGATGCAGCTAGGGTGTGCGTATCAGATTTTTGATGATGTGGTGGACTTGTTTGCGAGTGAATCAGAAATCGGAAAGACCTTAGGCACGGATTTGGCGAATGGTAAATTCACTTTGCCGTTGCTCATCTTATTGGAGAGTATGGAAGCAGGTGAACGTAGTGAATGGATTAATTCTTATCAGGGAGGTGATAGGGAAGTGGCAATCAATCAATTGGAGAGCAAGCTAAGCGAATACCCAATTTTGGAACGGGTGAAAGCAGAATTTGATGCAGTTTTGAGTCGAGCAGAGCCCACTTTGTTGAGTGTGTCAAAAGAAGATGCACAACACTTTCAGCAATTATTAAATTTCGTGCGAAATTTATTCTCTAAAGTTGAGCAATCGTTTTAAGAATACGCTTTTGGCTAAGCGTTCTTCTGGCTGGCTTCCCATTCTTTTCGCTTATCATCGCAAAATCCTGGTAGGCGTCCTTCGTCTAAATCCATCATGTCCATAATGCAAAGAATCTTGTCTTGAAGATGTGGGACGCCCATTTGTTCGAGCGATTCTTTAATGAATTCACGTCCGGCTTCGGTTTGTCCTTTATGGGTGATTTCATGATTCCATTTACGAACTTGTAAATCCTCAGGAAAAATTTTCTTAAGTAAATTATTGAGCGCATCCTCATCCTCGCCCGCTTCTCTAACCGCATCAATAACTTGATCAGGTTCGATTCCTAAGTGCATGCACAAGAATTGGTCAAAGCCTCGTTTAAAGTTTTTTTGATAAGAATCGGGCAAGCCTTCTTTGAGGTGTTTGCGAATTTTTGCGATAAATCTTGGAAGATAGAGTAAGCCGCATGGGTGTGCTTCATAGGGTGAGGGAAGATCGAAACATATCTTTCCTCGAGGTCCATCTATCACATTATTTATCGGCATATAGTTAAAAATTTTCTACGGGTAGAAGTTGCATAAGAAGTTTGACTAATCAATATTAATTCAAACAAAATTAAAGTATGAATGAAGTAAAGGCAAAGCGGCATGAGGGGTGGCTGGATAAATTAGCGATCAGCATGGCCGTGCTGTGTGCAATTCACTGTTTAATCGTTCCAGTGCTGATAGTCGCAGTGCCGTTGATCGGGGCTACTTTTTTTGTTCATGAAAATTTTCATTTTTGGATGCTTGTTGCGGTATTTCCGACGACACTTGCTTCGATTTTATTGGGCTGTAAAAAGCACAGAGATAAATATGTTTTTGCGTCTTGTTTTCTCGGTTTAGCGTTTTTGGTAGGGGCCTATTTTATGGAGCAACAGGGTGTTGCCCATTGTGCTTCGTGTGCGGCGATAGAAGGCAATCCTGGGCTGAGCAATATCGCTTGGATTAATACCCTAGGTGGTGTTTTTCTTATCCTAGCGCATTCAAGAAATTTTTATTTGTGCAGAAAGCTATCTTCTTCGAAACAGAAGACCGACTGTAATTGTTGCTAGTTTAAATTATTTGCTAGTAATTTATCCGAAATTTTTTATATCTATACGGGTACAGGAGAGTAGTTCAATTGGTAGAGCAACGGTCTCCAAAACCGTAAGTTGTGGGTTCGAGTCCCTCCTCTCCTGCCATCTCTTTTTTTTACCATCCATTATTTATGAATAAACAATTTTTAACCATTTTATTGTGTTTATCGCTACTCGGACTGAGCTTTGTCTTATACAATAATGCGATGAGCGAAGATGCTGACTTGGATGTTTCTGAGTTGGAAGCAAAAATCAAAGAGCTGAATGAATCGTTGAAAGAATTATCTGAAGAGTATGCCGAGCTAAAGTCGAGTTTACCCGTTCCTGTGGAGGAGCAGTTGATTCAGATGAAGGATAAGATATCTGAATTGGATAGTGTGGTGACAGATCAAACCGATTTACTGAGAAAAATAGATCCTAATGGAATATTACAGGATACGGAAAATTGGATAAGCGATTCCTATGATACGGTCATTGATGAAGAGGAAAGTGGCTGGGCAAAAGTCCGTTCAGCAGAGATTTTAGATCGTTTCAATCGTATGGATGAGGCGGCCTATAACAGCATTGTGGATGTTTATTTAAACGGAGAAAATGGACGCATGAAGGCCTATGCTTTGGGAGTGATTAAAGATAATGTGACTCAAGATATGAAAGATCCGCTGATGGAAAACCTCAAAGAACTCACTGAAGATGGGGAATTTAAAAATGGTTGGCTCATGGGGAATATTATGGATGCTTCAAAAAATCTCTCGCTGAGTGAAGAAGATGAAGCCACTTTTTTGTATATCGCTCAAAATCATCCTAATGATCGAATGGCAAAAAAAGCAGGAGAAGTAATTGGAATGGAAGTCGAGCGGATTGAAGATTGAGGTAATCGTTAGGATCGCTCTTGAGATGAATCAATCTCGTGGCTAATAATCTTTTTTAGCGGACGTTCTAGGGCTCTGGTGCGGGTGCCTTGTGCTTCTTCTAGGGCTTGATTCGCTTGATCCATTTTCGTCTGCACAGTGGCCATTTTATCTTTGTATTTTTCCCATTCGTCTTGGAATTTGACTAAATCTTTTTGAATGACTTTTGCACGTTCTTCGATCTGAAAACTGCTGATGGATTGTCGAATTAAGGAAAGGATGGCGAAGAGAGAAGTGGGACCACAGATGACGATACTTAGGTCTTTCGCAAGGTCGAGCAGCTCTTGTTGTTGATTGACGATTTGAAAAATTCCTTCGTTAGAAATAAACATCATACAATAGTCGAGAGTATCGTCGGCTGGGTTGATGTATTTTCGTTTAGCGATGGCTTTGAGGTGGGTCTTTATATCGGAATTGAATTGTTTGAGGTGAGAGTCTTGTTCAGTTTTAGAATCTGCGTCTAGATAGGATTGGTAGGCACGAATGGGAAATTTAACATCCATGTTGAGGCGTTTACCTTTGGGCAAATAAAAAGTAAAGTCGGGTCGGTCGCCTCCTTCGGAGGTTTGTTTGTTGTAGTTGACCCCTTCTTGAAAGTCAAAGTGCTGTAGCAGGTCTTCAGCTTGTCGTTCCCCCCACTGGCCTCTTTGTTGATTATTGGAGAGTACAGAATTGAGATGGTTGGTGGTTTCGGTTAAGCCCGTGAGTTGTTCTTTGGAGAGCTGAAGGTTGGTTTTAAGTTCAGTGGTATTGGTTTTAAGTTTATCGAGTTCGCCATTGAGAAGGGTGAGCTGTTTTTCAATGGCTGTCTTTTTGGACTCTAAATCTTCATTGGAGCTGGCTCTGAGTTTTTGGAAAGATTGCTCGGCGAGATCGAGAAAGTTTTTTTGATTTTCTGTTAGAGCTTTTCGGGCAAGATTTTCTACAATGATTTTGATTAAAAAAAGCGTAGCGCCTAGGAAGATCAGAAAAAAGATAAGATAGGCTAGGGAGAAAGGGTTTTCCATAATTAAGCAGAGGGACTATTGTCGATGAAATTAAGAAAGAGTGTGGACAAAGGGAAAGATTTTTAGATTGTGTTTAAAAACTATTTGAGTGAACAATAGGAGTTTAATGATTTGTCTAACATCTGTTTTATAGCGTTAAGGCGTACATTAAAAGTAGAAACATACAGATATAGAATTTTTTTAATATGTTAAAACAGTTTTTCAAACGATTTTCAGGGAGTCATTATCGGAAGTACCAAAAAAAGTGCGCGCCAATTATTGAGCGTATCAATGCTTTTGAAGTAGAGATGCAGTCTTTAAGTAAGGAGGCTCTGAAAGCAAAAACAGAAGAATTTAAACAGCGATTTAACGCCGGAGAAACCTTAGATGATTTATTGCCAGAAGCTTTTGCTGTGGTGAAAAATGCATCACGTCGAATGTGTGGAAGTTCTTTGGATGTTTGTGGGCATCAACTTCCGTGGGAGATGGTGCACTATGATGTGCAACTTTTAGGGGGCATTGCTTTGCACGAAAAGCGAATAGCCGAAATGGCCACCGGTGAAGGAAAGACCTTGGTTTCTACCTGTCCTTTATATTTAAATGCCCTTTCTGGAAGAAATTGCCAGTTGGTCACAGTAAATGATTATTTGGCACGTCGAGATTCTGAATGGATGGGCCATTTGTTCCGATATTTAGGGCTTTCTGTTGGATGTATTCAAAATGGAATGCCCCCTGCAGATCGCAAGGCAATGTATGGTTGTGATATTACTTATGGAACCGCCGCAGAGTTTGGCTTTGATTATCTAAGGGATAATGGCATGGCAACACGTCAAGCCGACCAAGTACAGAGAGATCATTATTTTTGTATCATTGATGAGGTGGATTCTATTTTGATCGATGAAGCGAGAACGCCTTTGATTATTTCTGGCCCGATGCAGGAGGATAACCCCTTGCCGTTTAAATCCGTTAAGCCAGTGGTTCAGAATTTGGTGCGGCAGCAACAAGGCTTGTGCAATGAGGTGATTGCCAATGTGAAGAGCGGATTAGAAAAGTTAGAGAAGGAAGGCTTTTCCGAGGAACAACACTTGGGATTAATGACCGAGTTGTATCGCGTGAAATTAGGGATGCCTAAGCATAAGCAGTTACTTCGCTTGATGGAAGATCCTAAGGTCCGCAAATCATTGGATTCCGTGGATTTAGAGTTGAATAGTGATTTTAAAAAGAATGAGCGACATGCCCTTAAGGAATCTTTATTTTTCATCTTAGACGAAAAGCAAGGACAGGCAGATCTTACAGAGAAGGGACGTTTATTGATGAGTCCCGATGACCCTGATGCGTTTATGCTTCCTGATTTACCCACGCTATTTATGGAAATAGATAAGCGAGAAGCATTGAGTGGCGAAGAAAAGCAAAAAGCCAAGCAAGAGGCCGAACACCATTTCCAAAGTACAAGTGAGCGGATTCATTGTATCAGCCAGCTACTTAGAGCTTATAGTCTTTATGAGAAAGACAAAGAGTATGTGGTACAAAATGGTAAAGTGAATATCGTTGACCAAAATACAGGTCGAGTCATGGCGGGTCGTCGTTGGTCGGATGGATTACACCAAGCCATTGAGGCAAAAGAAAATTGTGCTATTGAAAAGGAAACTAAGACCTATGCTTCGGTGACGATTCAGAATTATTTCCGAATGTATGACAAGATTGCTGGCATGACCGGTACCGCAGAAACGGAAGCGTCTGAGTTTAACGAAATTTATGGATTAGCGGTGATGATTATTCCAACACATCGTCCAAACATCCGTAAGGATAACAACGATGTTATTTATAAAACCCGAAGGGAAAAATTTAATGCAGTAGTGAAGGCAATCGCCGAAGTGAATAAGCTCGGGCAACCGGTCTTAGTAGGAACAGCATCGGTCGAATCGTCTGAGTTGCTCAGTCGTATGTTGAAGCGTTCGAATATCATTCACAGTGTTTTGAATGCAAAATATCACG
Organism: Verrucomicrobiota bacterium; assembly: GCA_027620575.1. Taxonomy (GTDB): domain Bacteria; phylum Verrucomicrobiota; class Verrucomicrobiia; order Opitutales; family Coraliomargaritaceae. Next base: position 26,130 of record JAQCDT010000001.1, on the reverse strand, counting down.
CACAGGAAGCGGAGATTGTTGCTCGGGCGGGACAGAAAGGTGCGGTGACTATTGCCACAAATATGGCGGGTCGTGGTACGGATATTAAGCTAGGGGAAGGCGTTGCCGAACTCGGTGGGTTGTATGTCTTGGGAACGGAGCGACATGAATCACGCCGAGTGGATAGACAGTTGCGTGGTCGTTGTGCTCGTCAAGGCGACCCTGGTGTGTCAAAATTCTTTGTGTCTTTAGAGGATGATTTGATGCGTCTCTTTGCCAATGCAGGGCCGATCTCAAATATTTTGGAGAAAAATTTCAGTGAGGACGAAGAGCTTGAGCATCCGATGTTGAACTGGTCGATTGAAAATGCTCAGAAAAAAGTGGAGCAACAAAATTTCTCGATTCGTAAGCGCTTACTTCAATTTGACGATGTTTTAAATACTCAAAGAGAAGTGATTTACAGTATTCGCAATGAAGCGATAGCTTCAGATACGCCTCGTGATATTGTAATGGAGATGGTCACAGAAGAAATTGAAGAACGTTATCAGTCAGCCGTGGCCACTCAAAGTTCAGAAGACATGGAGTCTTTTGTCAGTTGGATAAATGCTTATTTCCCAATCAGTTTAAATCTAGAGCAATTGAATAAAAAAGAAGGGGATGCGGCACTGGAATTTGTCTTAGAGAGTATAAAGAAAGCTTACGAGGAGCGTGAAACATTTGAGGATATTGAGTCTTTGAAGGGATTGGAACGTTACATAGTGATTCGGGCAGTGGATCGTCGTTGGCAGGACCATTTAACGGAAATGGAAGAGTTAAGGCGTAGCGTTAGCTTGAGAAGCTACGGTCAAAAAGACCCTCTAAGCGAATACAAGAGTGAGGCATTTGTCTTCTTTGAAGAATTGATGACTAGCTTGCGTTCAGAAATTTGCACATCGATTTTCCGTACCGCAACTAATCAAGAGGCTTTTGAAAAAATGTTTTCTAAGATGTCTGCTAAAGTAGAGTTGACGGGTTCTGATCAAGGACAAGCAAAAGCAGGGGCCTTGGCTGGAGCAGTGGCAATGGAAGCGGCAAATTCTGGAGGAGTTCCGGCACGAGCACAAAAAGAAGTACAGCTTCCCAAAGTAGAGCCTATTCGCCGTGAGACTGCTAAAATCGGGCGTAATGACATGGTTACGATTCGTAAAAATGGCGAAAGCAAACAATTAAAATATAAGCGTGCGGAAGCGTTAATAGAGAATGAGGGTTGGGTTTTAGACTCAAATCAATAAATGCTTCGAGAAGAATAAGGCCTCATGTTTGGTAAGACTATAATTCAAGCATTTTTAGTTTTATTAACCGGGGGGGTCTGGATCGCTTCAATGCCACCGTTTAATTTAGGCGAGTTAGGTTATATTCTTTTTGTTCCACTGTTGTTGTGGGTGTACACAAAGCCGAGTTGGCGAGCCGTCCTATGGGTGGCAGGTCTATCTTCGCTTATAGCTTGGGTAGGTATTTTAATTTGGCTTAGACACGTTACCTCGATTGGGACCATTTTACTAGCTGGCTGTTTGGCACTCTATTTTATTGTATGGTTGAGTTATGTCCGCTGGGTCTTGCCTCGTTTGTTGCATCAATCGTTTCCATTTCGTTTGCTTGGGGTTTTAGGGATTGCTGGCACTTGGGTTGTCTGTGAATGGTTGAGATCTATTTTGATCTACGGAATGCCGATGGGCCCTTTGGCATTAACCCAATGGCAGAAGCCAGTGATGCTACAAGTCGCAGCTTGGACAGGTGCTTACGGGGTGTCTTTTTTCTTGATCTTTTTTAACTGCTGTATGGCCCAAACCTTTTTTAACTTATCGGTATCTGATAAGAAGCGTTCGATCTTTTTACGATGGTTTAAGGCTGATTTTTATTGTGCGCTTGCCCTATTAATAAGCCTAATTTTTCTTTATCTGAATTGCTTACCTAAATCATGGTCAAATCAAGGTGAGTCCTTTTCTTTTGCTTTAGTTCAGCCAAATTTTCCACCTTTATTAGATTGGGATGCAGATTATAATGCCTTAAGGTTGGTTCAATTAGAGCAAGAAATTTTGCGGGCACAATTGTTGGAATTTGATATTCTTATGTTACCTGAAGCTGTCACGCCAGATGCAATAATAGGCGACCGAGAAACTTTGTTGTTTTATGAATCGTTGATAGAGAATCAGGCGCAACCTATATTGACAGGTAATACCGCTTATTTCAGCGAGGGCGATCGATGGTATAATGGAATTTTTTTGATGGAGCCAGAGACAGGGCTCAATCCTGTGTACTATGCAAAGCAACGATTAGTCCCGTTTGGGGAATACGTACCTCAGCCATTTCAAGGATTGTTAGAAGCGTTTGGTGCGACTCAAGGGTATTACTATCCGGGGACTTTTAATGGAATTATTCCTATACACTTGAGAGAAAGGCATTATGCCTTTGGTGCATTAATTTGTTATGAGGACATGTTTCCTGCTTTGGCACGAAACCGTGTTCGGGCGGGAGCCGATATTCTTTATGTGGCAACTAATAATGCTTGGTATGGTGAAGAGGGCGGTGCTTATTTCCATGCGGCTCATTCCGTTTTGCGCGCGGTTGAAAATCGTCGGCCAATTATTCGTTGCGGCAATGCAGGCTGGAGTGGATGGATCGATGCCTATGGCTCAATACGCAATGTGCTGACGGACGAAACAAATTCCATTTACTTCAGGGGAAGTGGCTCTTTTACGCTTACCAATCACAAGCAATGGCAATCCTATACAAGTGTTTACACCCGTTATGGAGATTGGTTTGTCGGGCTGTCAGCCTTACTGTCACTGGTCGCTTCTTTGATCAGAGAGAAACGATCTAACTCATTTTTAATTTGAGTGCTCTTGAAAAAATTCTTGAAGCACTTCCATTTTTTTCTTTTGGATCAATTCTTCATGAAGCTCTTCTTTGCTTTTCTGCTTATTGATCTCAGTGAGTAGATTGCGCATCTTGCGAATAGAATCGTTTTGTAACTGACGAATACGCTCTCGAGTCACTTGAAATTTTTCACCGACTTCTTCTAAAGTCATTGCTTTAGAGCCGTCTAAACCAAACCTTAATTTGATGATTTCGGCTTCTCTAGGGTCGAGTTGATTGACCACACTTTGGATGTCCATGTTTTGCATTTTAGTGTCTAAGTCCTCAAAAGGAGAGGATTGGTTTTCATCTCCGACTAAATCACCGAAACTTGTGTCGGATTCTTCATTCACAGGAGCATCTAAAGACCGTGGCTGTGCACTGATAGATTTCAAGTGTGCGATTTTGTTGGTGGGTATTTCCATCGCATAGCCGATTTCTTCATCGCAAGGCTCTCGACCAAGTTTTTCTGTGAGATCTTTGATGATTCTTCGCATCTTAGAGATACGGTCAACTAAATGTACTGGCACACGAATTGTCTTACTGTGATTAGCTAGTGCACGTTTGATGGATTGTTTGATCCACCAAGAAGCATAAGTACTTAATTTACCTCCTTTGTATGGGTCGAAACGCTCGATCGCTTTTACAAGACCGATGTTTCCTTCGCTGACTAAGTCCATTAGAGGAAGTCCGAAATTCATATAGTCACGAGCAATTTTGACCACTAAGCGCAAATTAGAAGCAATCATTTTTTCTCGTGCTTTTGGGTCCCCTTTCTTGATTTTATTTGCAAGCTCTACTTCTTCTTCAATGGTGAGCAGTGGAGTCTTCGATATAGACTGCATGTAGGTGAACATAGCATCTCTTTCGTTAGGGTGAAGGAGCGCCCTAGGATTTTCATCTACAGCATCAACGCCACTTCTTGGAATACTATGAGAAGTAACGCTATCTGCTTTATATCGATTATGTTTTATTTTTTCCACAATAAGTTATTTAAACTTATCGTATAATAATCGATTTACTTACTGATAGAGCGAAGATTTAGAATTTACAGGGAAAACAAGGTCTCTGCGATAGAAACCGCCTTGAACATAGCTTTGGCTTTATTGATGGTTTCAATATACTCTTCTTTAGGAATGGAATCGGCCACAACACCTGCCCCAGACTGGATGTAAATTGTTTGATCTTTGATCACGGCGGTGCGGATACCAATACAGGAATCATGGTTTCCATTGTAGCTGAAATAGCCTAAAGCACCTCCATATAGGCCTCTTTGGCTGTTTTCTAGCTCAGAAATGATCTGTAAAGCACGTACTTTGGGAGCTCCGCTCAAAGTGCCCGCCGGAAAAGTGGCTTTCATCAAGTCATAGGCCGTTTTGTCTTGAGCAAGGGTGCCTTGGACCTGCGAAACAATGTGCATAACATGTGAATAACGTTCAATTGTCATGTAATCTGAGACTTCAACGGAACCAAATTCGGAGACACGGCCAATATCATTGCGAGCTAGGTCCACGAGCATCAAATGTTCAGCACATTCTTTCTTATCGGCGAGTAAATCGGCTTCGAGCTCCAAGTCTTCTTTTTCATTGCGGCCTCGCCGACGAGTGCCTGCGATAGGGCGAATGTCGATTTGGTTGCCAGTGAGGCGAACATGAATCTCTGGAGAGGCCCCCACAACCGAGAATTCAGGGTCTTCAAGAAGGAACATGTAGGGGGATGGATTGACTGTGCGAAGGGCACGATAAAGCCCGATCGGTGGGATAGTGAATTCTTTGCTAAAGCGTTGAGATAGAACAGTTTGTATAACATCTCCTGCTTCGATATATTCTTTGACCTTAGAAACGGATGTTTCAAATTCAGCTTGTTCAAAATTTCCTTTTGGAACGGGAATTTCGCTAGGTTGAGTGATTTGCTTATAGTTGATCTCGGTGGGTTTTTGAAGCAATGAATAGATGCGATTTATTTCTGTAACGGCTTGATGGTAAGCCTCTTCAGCAGAATCGTTAATTTCGGCATAAACACAAATTTTTAATACTTGTTTTACGTGATCAAAAATTAAAACAGAATCGGTGATTATATAGTATAAAATAGGGAGTTTTAGGGGGTCATTTTCGGAAATTTTTATGCTTGGTTCCACAGTGTGAATAAACTCGTGTCCGACGAAGCCTACGGCACCTCCATCAAAGGGTGGCATATCTTCAATTTCTAGGGTTTTGAAGCGTGCGAGCTCATTTTCAATTAGACTCAGGGGATCTTCTGGGGTTTCAAAGCTTTCTTGGGTGCCGTCTTTATGAATAATGGTGCTTTGATCACTATAAATACGAAAAATTTTCTTTGGAGCGGCTCCTAGGAAGGAAAATCGGCTGATATTTTCGCCCCCAACAATCGATTCAAATAAAAAAGCGGGTTTTTCTTGAGCGAGTTTAGAGTAGGCGGAGAGTGGCGTTTCGCAATCGGCAGTCAAATCCATGAAGATAGGAATACGATAACCTTTTTTTGCATTGGCTTTAAACGCTTCTAAGTTGGGTTGTATCTCCATGATTGAATAGGGGAAGTTTTGTTGGATTAGGCTTTCAATTCAAGAAAAAGTGCTTCGGCCTCTTTTTTAGCGAGGCTGATGTTTGAGTCTAATACAGTAAAGTGGCCCATTTTTCTTCCTTTGCGAGCTTCGCCTTTATCGTAAAGGTGGAGTTGAGTGCTTGGGTTTTTAAACAAACGATTCCAAGGGGGAGGCGTTTCGGACCAGAGGTCGCCAAGGATATTAATCATCACTGCAGGTGTGTGAGTGTCGGTTTTTCCAAGGGGGAGTCCTGTAATCGCACGAATGTGTTGTTGAAATTGGGAGGTATGACAGGCGTCAATTGTGTAGTGACCAGAGTTATGAGGACGAGGTGCCATCTCATTAACGATGAGTTGATCGTCTTGGGTTAAGAAAAATTCTACGGCGAGCAGTCCGACCACTTCTAGTGTATCGGCGAGCTGTTCGGCAAGCGTATGGGCTTGTAGAGCAATGGTGTCTGGAATCGGTGCAGGAGCCATTGAGCTGTGGAGAATATGATGAATGTGCACATTTTCCGAAACGGGGAAGCTTGCTTTTTCACCTTGTTCGTTTCGAGCACATACAACCGAATACTCGCCTTTATGTTCGATCCATTCTTCGACGACGACTCTGTCTGGGTTATTGAGTGTCTCCCATAGAGCTTTTGCATCTTGGATTGAATCTTCAGAGTCTAATTTGATTTGTCCTTTACCATCATAGCCAAAGGCTGCGGTTTTGATGACGGAAGGGAAGCCAATCGTCTTTACTGCTTGGATTAAGCTTTCTGGGCAGGTTGCGTATTCAAATTGAACACAGGGAAATTGTTTGGATTTAAGAAAATCTTTTTCTCTTTGTCTGTGCTGGCAAATATGAAGGACATTTGTTTTTGGGTGAATCGGGGTGATTTCACTGAGCTTGTTTAGAGAATCAGAAGGAATGTTTTCGAATTCAAAAGTGATGCAATCTACAGAGCGTGCAAAGCGTTCGAGTGCCTCGAAATCATCATAAGTGGCTTGTGTGAAGGTGTCGGCGATACGGCCTGCAGTGGAGTTTGCTTCTGGGCAGAAAATATGGAAGCGGTATCCCATCGGTCTTCCTGCTTGAATGAGCATTCGTCCGAGTTGTCCGCCTCCGAGAATGCCAATAGTTCCTCCAGGCAATATCATGATTCTTTTGGCAGTTGGGTTTCGATGACAGTTTGTGTCTGCTGACTGCGAAAGGTTTCGAGCTTTTCACGAACTGCTGTATTATTGAGAGCGATAATGGATGCAGCAGAAATGGCGGCATTTTTCGCTCCGGCGATGCCGATGGCTAGAGTCATCACAGGAATACCTGCGGGCATTTGCACGATTGAAAGTAATGAATCTTGTCCATCAAGGGCTTTGGATTGCACAGGGACTCCGAGTACCGGAAGAGGAGTAATCGCAGCAGTCATCCCAGGAAGGTGAGCCGCTCCGCCTGCACCTGCGATGATGACTTGCAGTCCTCGAGATTGTGCAGATTCGGCATAGGAATATAATTTCTTGGGCGTGCGGTGTGCACTTACAATTTCCGTCTCAAAAGGAATTTCAAATAATTTAAGAAGCTCAGCAGATTCTTTCATTGTCGACCAATCGGATTGGCTTCCCATGATGATTCCAACGAGTGGTTGATCAGATTTATTGTCCATGTGTGTATAAAAAAGTATTCTTTATTATAATTCAATAATCTATTCGATTTATCTCACATAGGCTTTTGGCAAAAAAGTTTGGCGTGTTTTAGTCAACTCAAGTTTTGACTTCATGTGTTGAGGTGTATAAGATCAATTCTTATGTTTAAAGTAGGGCAACGATGGGTTAGCGAAAATGAACCTGAATTAGGATTGGGCTTAGTCGAAGAGGTGAATAAGTTTCAGGTACATTTGTCTTTTCCGGTCGCAGAGGAAAGTCGGATATTTGCTTCAGAGAATCCTCCTTTAAAACGAGTGATTTATAAGACAGGCGATACAATCAGTTCGAGTGATGGTTTGAGCTTTCAGGTGGAGCGTGTTGAGGAATTGGATGAGCTTTTTGTTTATCATTGTGGCGAGCAAATGATTGCAGAATCTGATTTGGCAGAGAGTTCAAATTTCAGTAACCCAGAGGAGCGAATTCTTCAAGGGCAAGTGGACAGTATGGAAGCTTTTGCTTTAAGGTATCAAACAATCGAAGCTTACAGCGAGGTCCGTCGATCGCCTGCAGTAGGCTTTCTCGGAGGACGTATTGATTTAATCCCCCACCAATTATTTATTGCCAATGAAGTGTCGTCTCGTTTTTGTCCGAGGGTCTTGCTTGCGGATGAAGTGGGCTTAGGAAAAACAATCGAAGCCTGTTTAGTTTTGCATCGCTTATACTTAACCGGCCGAGCATCACGAATTTTAATCATAGTGCCAGAGTCTTTGGTGCATCAATGGTTTGTTGAGCTTTATCGACGTTTTAATCATTGGTTTACAATTATGGATGCGGATCGCTGTGCGGCAGCGGCTATGCAAAATGACTCAAAAAATCCTTTCTTAGAGGAGCAGTTAGTTTTGTGTAGTATAGAAACTTTAACTCAGAATGAACGTTGGGCTGAAGCGATTACAGAAGTGGATTGGGATTTGTTAGTTGTAGATGAAGCCCATCACTATGAATGGTCTCCAGAAAACGTCAGTCCGGAATACGCTATAATCGAGAAACTATCTGAGCGCTGTGATGGACTGATTTTATTGACAGCTACGCCTGAGCAGATGGGGATAGAGGGGCATTTTGCGCGCCTGCGATTATTAGATGTAAATCGCTATCCAAATTTAGGAGATTTTATTGAAGAGCATTCGCATTACAATGAGGTGGCGAAGGTTGCTGATTGGGTTTTTCAGAGAAAGGCATTAACAAAAAAAGCGAAGACGCTGTTGCGAGACTTGCTTAAAGAAGTGGATGCGGATGCCTTTGATCAATTATTGGAAGATCGTGATAAGTTACTAGAAGCTTTAGTGGATCGGCATGGCACGGGACGAGTGATTTTTCGAAATACGCGAAAAGCGTTGAAGGGGTTTCCTAAACGAAAAGTGGTTTCGCATCCACTAGAAGTGAGTGAACGTTTATCCAAGGAAGAACAGGCAACTCGTTTGCGAGAAGAATTTAAAAAAGAGTTGGGTATTGAGGGGGATGGAGAAGCATCGGCGAAAAACTATACATATTCCTTTAAGCAGGATAGTCGAATACAGTGGCTTGCGGAATTTCTCAAAGGATTAAAAGGCGAGAAAGTACTGCTGATTTGTCGTTCAAAAGAAAAAGTGGAGGCTCTGCAATCGAGTCTCTTGGAAGTGTTAAAAGTCGATTCGGCGTTATTTCATGAAGACTTGAGTTTAATACAGAGGGATCGGAATGCAGCCTATTTCGCGGATACGGATGGGGCACAAATTTTACTCTGTTCGGAAATCGGAAGTGAGGGACGAAATTTTCAGTTTGCACATCATTTAGTTTTATTTGATTTGCCGTTAAACCCTGAATTGTTGGAGCAGAGGATAGGTCGATTGGACCGAATAGGTCAGACAAGCACAATTCAAATACATGTGCCATATTTTAAAGAAAGCTGGACAGAGCTTTTATTTGACTGGCACCACAAAGCTCTAAATGGAATGGAAAATTCTTTGAAGGGTGGTCATTTATATTATGAAGCGTACCGTGATCGCTTGTTAGCCTTTGGGGAAGAATGGATTGCGGGAGCGCTATTTCCAAAGAAAGAATTGAAGGTGTTTTTAGAAGAATCAGGCACGCATTGTAAAGAGATGGAACAATCATTAGGGGAGGGTCAGGATCGATTGGTGGCCATTAATTCGAATCGCCCAAACAAAGCGAAAAAGTTAGTGGATTTGATTGATGCAACGGATAAGGACTCAAAGTTGGAGTCTTTGATGCACCAGTTATTTGATTTTTTTGGCGTTACAGTGGAGCGATTAGAAGCTCAAAAATATTTCATTAAGCCAGAGCATTTATATACAGAATCGTTCCCAAATTTGCCAGAAGAGGGCATGACTTTGAGCTTTAATCGAAAGGCTGCTCTGAGTCGTGAAGATATGACTTTTTTAACTTGGGATCACCCGATGGTACGTGGTGCAATGGACTTAATGGTGGGCGGCGAATTTGGTAATGCGGGCATCGTACGATTCAAAGAATATGATGCGAAAGTGCCGGTTTTGTTTATTGAGTGTATTTTTATCTTAGAGAGTGTGGCGCCAGTGAAGTTACATGTGGATCGCTTTCTTCCACCTTTGCCCTTACGAGTGCTTGTAGATATCTCAGGAAAAAATATATCGGAGCAGTTATCTATGGAAGTGCTACAATCTCAAGTAATCAATGAAGCATCTTTTCATGTGAAGGAGAGTCCAGAATTACTTAGGTCTTTATTCCCCAAATTATTGGAAGCCGCTTTGTCATTTGCGGAAACGGGCCGTCAAAAAGAAATTAGATGTGCATCAGATATGGCGAAGGAAGCCATAGGTAAAGAATACGAGCGTTTAGTTGAGCTTAAAAAAGTAAATGCAAATATAACGGAGCGGGAGCTTGAGATCGCTGAGAAAGAATTGCGGGATGTTTTGAAATTTATTGACCAAGCACATTTACGCTTAGATGCAGTGCGTTTGGTTTTAAATCAGCCAGGGGGCTGATCCATCATTAGCTTATGTGAGCATTGGCTCAATGACATCAGGATATTGTGCACTGTGGGCAGACGCTTTTTGGTTGAGGGGATACTGGTATATTTTCCCTTCGTAATTTTTCATGATAATCGCGTCTTCAGTGATGGATTCAATATAGTTTGGATTGATGGGAATTTTACCACCGCCTCCAGGGGCATCGATGACAAATTGTGGAATGGCATAGCCAGTAGTATGGCCTCGAAGGGATTGGATTAAAGCAATCCCTTCCCTTGGATCGGTTCGGAGGTGCGCACTTCCATTAATTAAATCACATTGATAGAGATAGTAAGGGCGGACACGCATCATTAAGAGTTTATGAATCAGTGTTCGCATGGTCTCTGCGTGATTGTTGATTCCTTTGAGCAATACAGATTGATTGCCGATAGGGACTCCAGCAAAGGCTAATCGTTCACAAGCATTTTTCAGATCCACGGTGCATTCATTTGGATGATTGGTATGAATACTGAGCCAGATTGGGCCATGCTTTTTGAAAATCTCACAGAGTTCAGGGTCGATTCTTTGCGGGAGAAAGACAGGGATTCTCGAACCGATACGAATAAATTGAACATGCTTTATCGCTCTTAGTTCTCCAAGAAGCTTATCCAGTTTATTGTTGGACAATAGTAAGGGGTCGCCTCCGCTTAGGAGCACATCTCGGATTTGAGGGTTTTTACGAATATAGTCTAGGCCTGCATCGTATTTAGGGTGAAAGTTATAATCTTGAGCATTTGAAACAAGGCGACTGCGTGTGCAGTAGCGACAATAAGCAGCACAACGGTCAGTGACTAAAAATAAGACTCTATCCGGGTAGCGATGAACTATGCCTTCAACTGGAGAGCTCTCTTCTTCTCCAACCGGGTCAAGAAGCTCTCCTTGATGAGTGATGGTTTCTTCTACCCGAGGAATCACTTGAAGCCGAATTGGGTCATGCGGATCAGACCGATTGATCAAATTAAAGAAATAGGGTGTGATGGCTAAAGAGAGTTTTTTATTCGCTAACAGGCAACCTTCTCGTTCTTCAGGGCTTAATTCAAGCAGCGGCTCTAATTGCTCCAAAGAGGTGATTCGGTTTTTTAATTGCCATTTCCAATTGTTCCAATCTTCAGAAAGGACATTTGACCAAGGATCTTGTATTGTAATTGGTTCGAAAAACTCAGATGTGTGCATAACTGGAGTATCGTTATTTATACTAAAAAATATGAGAATTTCAACGGATAAAAAAGAATAAATTCAAAAGAGGAATAAATTAATTTGCATGAATTAATATTTTTATTTTCAGTACAGTATAAAATAATGGGTACTAATAAAATTTCAGGTGTAATAGCTTTTGAAGACGGAACAGTTTTCCGAGGAAAGGGCTTTGGAGCGATTGCTACTTCAGTTGGAGAATGTTGTTTTAATACAAGCTTAACGGGTTATCAGGAAATTATCACTGACCCTTCTTATTTTTCTCAAATTGTCACCATGACAGCGGTTCAAGTAGGTAATTATGGGATTAATAAAGACGATGTGGAATCGGATGGGCCCAAGGTAAAAGGGTTTGTTGTTCGAGAATTGAGTCCAGTCGTGAGTAATTGGAGAGCGACAACGTCTCTTGAAGCTTATTTAGCAGAGGCCTCTATTCCCGGAATTGAAGGGATTGATACGCGTGCGATTGCAAAAAAGCTGAGAGTGAGTGGCGCACTGAATGCTTGTATTTCCACCGAAGATATCAGCGATGCACAAGCAATTGAATTGGCAAAAAATTTCGGTGGTTTGATTGGAGTTGATTTTGTAAAAGAAGTGACGGCAAAATCTGAATACGATTGGGACCCAGAGCACAAAGAGTCAAAATGCTTTACGGTGACAGGAACAGACTTAGTCATGAATCACTTATCAAGAGATAAGCGTTTCACAGTGGCGGCACTTGATTTCGGGGCGAAATATTCAATTTATCGTAAGTTACAAAGACATGGTTTTGATGTGCGAGTTTTTCCAGCAAACACTCCTGCAGAAGCCATTGAAGAGTTTAGTCCAGACGGGGTCTTTTTATCGAATGGACCAGGCGACCCAGCCGCAGTCGATTATGCACACAAGACAGTCAGTAGTTTGATTGAAAAATATCCGACCTTTGGTATTTGTTTAGGTCACCAAATCATTACGCACGCTCTTGGGGCAGAAACATTTAAACTAAAATTCGGTCATCGTGGTGGCAATCAGCCAGTGAAAAACCTAGAAACCGAGCGAGTCTCGATCACATCTCAAAATCATGGGTTTGCCTCAACTAAAGAGCAGTTGGAAAATCGTGGGGCAATTGTCACAGAAATTAATTTGAATGATGAAACCGTAGAGGGCTTACGCCTGAAAGACCGTCCCGTATTTTCAGTACAGTACCACCCAGAAGCGGCACCTGGTCCGAACGATGCGGATCCTTTGTTCACTGATTTTTATAATCTAGTTGCGAAAAACGCATAAGCGAAAACATTCGCTTGGAACTAGCCTGTTAGATTAAATCTTGTCCGATTGGGTCTTTGGTTTGTCCTTCTAAAATGGTCAGTACTTCGGCAATTAAGTAGATGGAGCCAGTGATTAGAATAGTATCTGTTTCTTTGCCAATATGGCAGCGGCCTTTCGAAAAGAGTGCTTTTATTTCACTGGCGATCGTTTGGACTGGCTGAGATTTTGGAATCATTGAAGCGAGTGTTTCAGCGGAACAACTTCTCGGTTGTTTGGGCTCAACAAGGTAAAGGGTCTCAGTGTACTTACTGAGAAGAGGCATGATATCACGTGCCCGTTCATTCCCAAGTATGCCTGTAATAATAATCGGCTTTTTCCCAGATTCAGTTATGTGTTTGAGGAGATTTTCCTCAAGTTGCAAACAGGCTTCAGAGTTGTGAGTGGAATCAAGAATAAGGGTTTGCTTTTCTAATGTTAACTTTTGCCAACGACCTTTCCATTCAACTTGGTTTAGGGCACGGGTATCTTGTATGGGAAAACGCTGAGTGAGAATGCCAGTTGCATAGCTAGCAAGTGCAGCATTCTGTTTTTGGTAAGTGCCATCGAGATTGGTTGTCGGCAATGGGTGTGTCTTGGTATAGCTTTCTAAAGTATAGCATTCGGACCCTAGGTCGTGTGCTTTTTCTTTTATCATGGCTTGGGAAACCTGTGGTAGCTTGCCGATAAGAATAGGGGTATTTGGCTTAATGATCCCTGCTTTTTCTCGAGTGATCGCTTCAATCGTATCGCCTAAAATGTCCGTATGATCTTTGCCAATGCTTGTAATGATACTGAGTTCAGGATTCAAAATATTTGTGGCATCTAGCCGTCCACCTAGACCCGTTTCTATAATGGCGATATCGACGGCTTCTTCTGCAAAATACTTAAAAGCAATGGCTACCATAAATTCAAAAAAGGATGGATAGTTGTTCGAATCAAATTGCTGATTGCATTGATTTCTTAATGCATTTGCAGAAGTGGCAAGGTCTTGATCGCTGATCGGAACACGGTCAATTTGTATACGTTCGTTGAGTCGAATTAAATGAGGCGAAGTGAATAGTGCAGTTTTGTAGCCATTAGAGCGATAAATTGACTCAAGCATGGCGCACACAGAACCCTTCCCATTAGTGCCTGCAACATGAATCGAAGGAAATCGGTTTTCAGGGTTTTCTATGGCTTTTGCAAATTGTTGCATACGCTCTAAGCCATATTTAGAGCCTCTATTTCTAAGAGAATAAAGAAACTCAGTGACGCTATTTAAATCGTGCATGTCAGGCACTTGAAAAGTTAAGATGCTTTACTTGTCCCAAATGCGGTGAGCAATCGACCGACTGTATCACGCATTTTGTGGCGATGTACAATTTTATCAATGAGGCCGTGTTCAAGTAAGAATTCAGAGGTTTGGAATCCTTCGGGTAAATCTTGCTGTGTAGTTTCTTTGATCACACGAGGGCCAGCAAACCCAATTAAGGCTTCGGGCTCTGCAAGAATAACGTCCCCGAGTGAGGCATAACTTGCCATGACACCAGCCATGGTTGGATTGGTCAAAATTGAGATAAAGGGTACTTTAAGTTCGGATAATTTTGCGAGAGCAGCACTGGTTTTAGCTAATTGCATCAAGCTTAAGATCCCTTCTTGCATACGGGCTCCTCCAGAAGCAGAAATTATGATGACAGGGTGTTTGTTTTTGCATCCATTTTCAATGGCACGGGTGATTTTTTCACCAGCAGCCGATCCTAAACTCGCTCCCATAAATCTAAAATCCATGACCGCAATATTGACGGGCATTTCGTGAATGGTCCCTGCTCCGCTAATGACAGTATCGGTTTCATTCGTCTTTTTTTGATTCTGCTTTATCTTCTCTTTATAATTGGCCGTAGCAGTGAATTTTAGCGGATCAAGAGAACGAATGTGTATATCGTGCTCTTGGAATGAACCTTCATCTAGTAGGGCTTCGATGCGAGACCGAGCATCCAAAGGAAAGTGGTAATTACTATTAGGTACAACCATAAGGTTTTCCTTAAGAACTCGGTTGTAAATGATCTCATTTGTCTTCGGACATTTTGTCCATACGTCTTTAGGAATGTCTTTCTTTTTGACGGTGACCGTCGAGTACTGTGGTTTTCCAAAAATAGCCATAATTTAAATTTTTTATTAGAGTTTTAATTAAAGCAACATTTATCCGTGCCCAAATGTTATAAGTTCAATTGTCGGTATGCCTGCCTTTTTTAAGACTTTGGCACAGGCATTTGCGGTCGATCCTGTTGTAAATACATCGTCTATTAAAATATATTTTTTCTCAAAATCGAGTTTAATATTTGGAGATAGGGCAAAAGCATTACGAATGTTTTGCTTACGTCGCCCTCTAGATAGAGTGGTTTGGGATTCAGTAAATCGAGTGCGTATCAAGATATCTGCAATCTGAATATTCGCATTTAAGGTCTTTTGTAGTACTTGGGCGAATACCTTACTTTGGTTAAAGCCTCGTTCACGAAACTTTGTGGGATGAAGGGGAACGGGTACTAAAACAGCATCCTGGCAAATTTTTCTCAGATGGGGAAGTTGTTCAAGGATGGACTTTAAGTCATGACTTAAATAAAGCCCATTGTTGTATTTTAAGTTGTGCACCAATTTGCGACCGACTTTTTTTGCAAGGCATACTGTATAGCCTCGTGAATAACTTGGTTTTAATTCAGCACAGTGTGGGCAGTTTTTTGAAAGAATTTTATCTGCAAAATATGGGTAGCCACAGGTCTTACAATTTGGAGGATGAGCGAGTATGAGCGATTCCGCACAGTGTTTACAAATATACCGATAGTGAGAATCTTCTACAGGCCCACTACATTCAATACAGCTTCTCGGAAAGAAGATATCTAAAATAGCCTCTAGGGATAAGGGACTCTGTGGAGGCTTACTTGTAAAAGATTTTTTTGAGGGATAGTCCACTAGCAGGAGCCGTTACAATTTTATTTGTGCGTTTCTTTGAGTGGAGGATATTGAGTACATCTTCTGGGCTGAGTCGATTTCTTCCGACAGCATAAAGGGTGCCGACGATGCTTCGCACCATCTTATAAAGAAATCCGCTTCCCGTAATAGCGATGCTGATCTTTGGACCTTTTTGCTTAAGCTCTAAGGAATGAATTTCTTTAATGGGATTGGGGTCTTTATCTTTTGCATGAACCGCACTGAAGGCGGTGAAATCATGTTGTCCAATAAAATATTGGCTAGCGGTGAGCATGGACTCAAAATCTATGGGAGTATCTCGACAGGCCCAGACAAAAGCTTCTTCAGTTGGAGGTGCTCGGTCTAGATAAATTGTATAGGCATAACTTTTTTTAATCGCAGAAAAGCGAGCGTGAAAGTTTTCTGAGACTGGGGTGATTGTTTCAATACGAATATCTTTATCGAGAAGAGAATGGAGTGCTCGCTTTAATTTATCTTTGGAGTGGGTCCAATCGCCATCAAAATGAAAACATTGTCCGAAGGCATGAACACCCGCATCGGTTCGGCTGCATCCATGGATACGAATGGGCTGATCAAAAATTGAGCTGAGTGCCGATTCTAGATGGTTTTGCACCCCTGTGCCGGAAGGCTGAAATTGCCAACCGCCAAATTGGGTTCCTTTATATGAACATATGCATTTCCATCGCATAAAAAATATCTTTGTCGTTTATTGAAACAGATGCAAGCCGAGGGCATATAAAAATTGTTTTTGTTTTAATTATATGCATGGTGGGAGTCGTCTATGGCAAAAAAATCGAATCGCAAACTTTGGGCAGATTATTTGGAAAAAAAAGCAAGTAATCCAAAGACGGTTTCTAATATTTTGAATGAATCCTCTCTGGGTGAGTCGTTCAGTGGAGTGGTTTTAGGAATAGATCCGAGTTTGCGTGGGGCAGGCTTTGCCGTAATTCGCTATAAAAAAGGGGCGGCTGAATTATTAGATAGAGCGACTTTAAAATTAGCCAAGAAGTTCACTATGATGGATTGCCTAGGTGAGATTGCCAAGCAAGTGGATAATCTGGCAACGGCCCATGAAATCGACCATGTTGCGGTGGAACAGACAATCTATGTTCAAAATTTTCAAACAGCACAAATCATGGGAGCGGCAAGAGGAGCGGCGATTGCTCCTGTTGCGATGCGAGGCTTATCTGTATTTGAATATGCTCCATTAAGAATCAAGCAAGCGATTGTCGGCAATGGTCGAGCGAGTAAAGAGCAGGTAGCGAAAATGGTAGGACGATTTTTGAATGTTGATTTTGAAGCGGCCTACGATGAGTCGGATGCATCGGCAGTCGCTTTATGTCATGCATTTACTTGGAAAAAAGCAGTAAAGGAGGGATAGAAACCAATGAGTGAAGAACGTATATTAATCACGGGAGTGAGCTCTGGGCTAGGACACGGCTTAGCAAAGTGCTATTTAGCTATGGGGGCGGATGTTTATGGCTGTAGTCGCCGAAGCCCTGATGATTTGCTTGAGCAAGGATTGAATTTTTGTGCCTTAGACCTTTCTCAACAAGCTGAAAGTGAGCCAAAATTTCGTGCTTGGATAGAAGATGTTGAATCTTTTGATGTGGTCATTTTAAACGCAGGTGTGTTGGGAAAAATTAAAGACATGCAGGATTGTTCGATGGCGGAATTGAAAACAACGATGGAAGTGAATGTCTGGTCAAATAAATGGATATTGGATGCTTGCTTGGGTGGAAGTCGAACGATTCAGCAGGTTATTGGAATTTCATCGGGTGCTTCATTGTCCGGTAGTCGTGGCTGGAATGGATATAGTTTATCTAAAGCAGCGTTGAATATGTTGATCAAATTATACGCAGGAGAATGTCCATCGACACATTTTACGTCTTTTGCCCCTGGGTTGGTGGATACGGCAATGCAGGATTATATGACAAGCTTGCCTGAAGATCCTCGTTATGCACCTATCGAGATTTTGAAAGCGGCTAAAGGAACCGATGCAATGCCTTCAGGGTACGAATGTGCGCAAAAATTAATTCACGCATTCCCTCGTTTATTAGAAAATGAAAGTGGTGGGTATGCGGATATTCGCAAGCTTTAGCGATTTAAATATTTCTTTTGGTAAGCGAGGAATAAATCTTTCGCAATAGGTCCAGCGGTCGAACCTCCGTGATAGTCATCGGACTCCTTGGTGCCTTCCACCATGACGGCTACCGCTATTTTCGGATTATTGATTGGGGCAAATCCAACGAACCAAGCTAGGTTTACTTCTTTGCCATGGGCTCTAAAATCGGCAGTTCCTGTTTTTCCTGCTATGGGCAAATCTTTGATGTGGATTAAGCGTCCTGTGCCGATTGAACTAGTGACGCCCTGCATCCCTTTGAGCAAAAGATTACGTTGATCAGAAGTAAGCCCTGTTGGAAGACTGTTTTGTAAATGATTTTCAGAGCCATTTCTTGGAACGGCCATAAGAGTGGGTTGGGTGAGCGTTTCATCACGGGCAATTGATGCGACTGTGCAGGCCATTTGAAGGGGAGTGACCAAAAGAAATCCTTGTCCGATTGCGGTGTTTGCCGTGTCTCCAGGAGTCCACCCGTCGCCTATAGTCTCACGCTTCCACGATTTACTAGGAATGACAATGCGTTTAGTTTCGTAGGGAAGCTCAATGCCTGTTGGTTGGTCTAGATTAAAATGGATCGCTTCAGCATTAATCTTATCGATCCCGAGCTTGAGACCGATATCATAGAAGAACACATTACAGCTAGCTGCGATGGCCTTTTCTAGATTTACGGAACCATGTCCATTTTTTGCGTGGCAATGATAGATACGATTGCCTACTCGATAAACGCCTGGGCAATTCACAGTTGTGGTTTCATCGATAAGCCCTGCTTTTAATCCTGCGATGGCAGTGATTAATTTAAAAGTGGACCCTGGCGGGTAGGAAAGTTGTACCGCTCGGTTTAGCCAAGCACCTGCATCATTTATTTCATTAAACGTGTTTTGTGGAATGTAGGGGCTTAGGTCATTTAAATCAAAGTTTGGATGACTGACCAAGCTGAGGACTTCGCCTGTTTCAACATCTAGTGCGATAGCGGCTCCCGTACGATTGCCTAAGGCGATTTCGGCGACTCTTTGAAGTTCGATATCGATACTGGTAATCAGATCATTGCCTTGCTTAGGTGGTTTGAGTTCTAATTGTTTGCTCTGATAGCCTAGTGGATCAACCTGCCAGATCTCATAACCGTTGTGTCCTATGAGTTGATCATCAAAGGTATTTTCTATGCCCGTTTTCCCAACTTTTGTTTTGTAGGTGAAATTTTTAATTCCATCTTTAGGCAATAAGCTTAAATCGGGGTTTACATTTTGAACATAGCCAAGCGTATGAGCAGCAAGCTCTTTGTAAGGGTAATATCTTGCCGAGCTAGTGTGAATATTGATTGGCGAATGAACGGGAAGACGCTCAATCAGTTGAGCATATTCGGAAGCGTTTAAATCCTGTGTGAGAGGTAAAGGCAACAATAGCTGTTCATTGAAATGTCGTATAATTTTACTTTCTTTGAGTACGGTATTTCGTTGGGTTACGGATTCAATGATGTCGAGGTATTTTTGAAGTACGTTAGTACGAGCTTCCCATTTTAGCTGATAGTAATCGGGCAGGCGTGAAGGTGTTTTTGAATCCACACTTTCTGCTTCTATTTGTGACCTCGCTTGTCGAATGAGTTTCGAATATTCTTTGCGAAATTCAGGTCTTAAATCATCAAGAATTACACTTGCTGAATAATGAGGACGATTTCCGACTAGTAGGTTGCCATTGCGATCATAAATATCGCCCCTAGGGCCAGGAAGAAAGATACGTCGTTCAGTTTGCCGACGTTCCATATCTTCATAGGTATCTTTTTTGAAAAATTGTTGTCGAGCTAAGCCGATTATTAAAAGAGACGTCAGAATCAAGTTGAGCCATAAGAACAAAAGTATTCTTGGATTGTCTCTACGTTTGATGTCATAGTTTTCCATAAGTGATTAAACAAAGGGCAAAGACTCGGGTTCTGTTTTGGTGTCAAATATTGAGAAGAGTGAGCGCTGAAAATTAAAGAACCAAGGAGCGACAAACAGAAGCAAAAGGTGAGAAATCGCGAGCTCGATAAAACTGGTAGAGAGAAGGACAACAAAATCTGCGAAGTTAGTACTGACACTGAAATACAGGAGCGTTAGTCCTGCAATTAAGTTGGCAACATGGGCCAGTAATGAGGGATGAAAATTTTTCTCTGCCCTAAACCTAAGGCGAATTAATAGAATGAATGACCCAATAGTCAGAAGCAAAAATGTCACTAATCCAAAGGGGGTAGGAAGAGCCGCATCCACCCAAAAGCCCGTTAACAATGAAGTGATAAAAAATTGATCTGCCCTCAAGTAGAGTGGGGCAATTATAAATATAGGGCCAAGAACAAAGAGATTGAATCCAGCAAACGTGATACTGCTGTTGATCATGAGCATAAGATGAAGCAAGAGCGCATTTGAGACAAAAAGGAGTAGGCTTCGTTTATCAAAAATCATGATCTATGGTTTCGATTCTATTAAATGGGATTAACACAGCGACTTCTTTGACCCCTAAGAGGCGTTTGTCTAATTGCACTTCTCCCGCTTGAAACATTCCAGTGTTATCCGGCTCGAGCCATGGAACAAGGCCAATGGTAATACCTTCAGGAAATGTGTCACCTAAACCCGTTGTCACTAGCTGAAGTGGCTTAGCCGAATCTGTCGTCAAATCTTGCGGTGCATTTTTAATTCTACCTTTAGGTTGTCCCCATAAGTCAGTCCCTTTCCCTTGGTAAAATAATGGGCGATAGTCATTAATAAACGAGGCAGATATTCTAAAGGAATGATTCGAAAGTAAATCCACTTGGCTTGTATAATAATTGGTTTTGGCAATACGACCCACAACCCCGCCAATAAAAATAACCGCATCTCCTTTTTGTATGCCGTGCTTAGAGCCTTTATTAATTCGAATTGTTTGCCACCAACTCCCCATGTTTCTCTGTATGACATGGGCTAATTCATAACGAAAGCGATCTCTGCTCGGTAAGTTTAAAATAGATTCTAAGCGACTAATTTCCGCTTTGTAATTTTCGTTGATATTCTTGATTTGCTTGTAATAAGCATTTTGCCGTTTCAGTTCACTTATGGTGTCGATGAGCACTTGCTTGCTCTTTGTTTTGTTCGCAGTATTGTTTGCAATCGTTTCTAACTGATTTGTGGCAATCCAAATTGGAGCCTGAATTTCTTCAAAAGAGCTTTGGGTGAAGAGCTTGATAAAACTTGGTGTGAGCCACCAAATGAAGAGAAACACAATTAGCGTAACAATCGGGGTAAGTCTATCGAGGCGAATCCGCGCCACTGTCTTTATCCTCTCCCTGTTTCAGCAACATCTTTCAGCAATAGCGCTAAATCTTGTAGCACCATTCCAGTCCCATTAGCGACCGCACTGAGTGGGTCCTCGGCTATGATAACAGGAAGCCCGGTTGCATCGCTTAAGTATTGATCCAGTCCGCTGATTAAGGCACCGCCTCCTGCGAGGACAAACCCTCGATCCACTAAGTCAGCAGATAATTCGGGTGGACATCTTTCAAGTGCATTTCTCACTAAGTCAGTGATTGCAGAAATTGTATCGGATAAAGCTTCACGAATCTCTTCTGAAGTGATGGTGATCGTTTTGGGTAAGCCGGCAACGGAATCTCGACCACGCACTTCCATGGAAGATTCTTCTTCAAGTTTAAATGCAGATCCAATGGTCATTTTAATCGCTTCTGCGGTACGCTCACCAATCATCAAATTATAAGAGCGTTTCATATAATTAATAATTGCGGTATCAATTTCATCACCACCGACACGAATACTTTTAGTATAAACAACACCCGCTAAAGAGATAATAGCCACTTCGGTAGTACCACCGCCAATATCAACAATCATATTTGCGGCAGGTTCATCAATCGGAAGCCCTACACCAATTGCTGCCGCCATTGGCTCTTCAATTAAAACAACGTCTCGGGCACCCGCACGAATCGCTGAATCTTTCACGGCACGGCGTTCAACTTCAGTGATTCCTGAAGGTACGGCTACAACGATTCTTGGAGCAATGAAGGTTTTTTTACGATTCACTTTTCCAATGAAATAACGTAGCATCGCTTCAGTGATTTCAAAATCAGCAATCACGCCATCTCGCATCGGACGAATGGCAGTAATATTTCCTGGAGTACGCCCAAGCATACGTTTCGCTTCAGAACCCACTGCGCAAACTTTTTTACTGCTAGAATAAATTGCAACAACACTAGGCTCACGAAGTACAATACCTTTATCTTTAGCAAAAACGAGCGTGTTTGCTGTTCCGAGGTCAATGCCGATATCGTTGGAAAGTAGTCCTATCACTTGTGTTGGAAATTAAAAAAGTATACTATATGTTTTTGCCTATCGTTACTGAAAGTCAATGAATTATGTGATAACAAGCAATAGTTTTATCACTTTTTAAGTAATTTAAAAAATATTCGTTTTCCTGCCTGAATTACTTGGTCGTCTTCACTGAGATTGATCGCTTTTTGAGGGTCTGTGATTTTTTCTCCATTCACCTTTACACCACCTTGAGCCATTAAACGACGGATAGCACCTTTACTCTCAAAAAGATTTGTTTGGTGCATGATATTAGTGATTAAATCTTCGCCTGCATTTTCACTGAGTTGCGCCCATGTAAAGGTAGGCATATCGTCAGGAATTTTGTTTTTAGAAAACACTTGTTCAAATTGTGCTAACTCATTTTCCGCAATCGCTTCAGAATAAAAACGGCTGACCAGCGATTTTGCCAAATGCTTCCTTACTTGCATAGGGTGTTCTTGCTTCATGGCTTCAATAGAGTCTTCAGGCGTTTCGAGAAGCAATTGATGATAAGTCCACATGGTGGCGTCATCAATAGACATAATTTTACCAAACATATCCTTAGGGGCATCAGTGAATGCAATATAGTTGTCTGCACTTTTAGACATTTTTTTGCTTCCATCAAGTCCGACTAAAAGAGGCATAGTGATTACGGCCTGTTCAGATTTGCCGGCATCTTTTTGTAATGCACGTCCAACAAGCATATTGAATAATTGATCGGTGCCGCCAATTTCTACATCAGCATCTAGGACTAAGGAATCATACCCTTGGATCAAAGGGTAGAGGAATTCGATAATCGAAATAGGTGCGTTCGAAGCAAAGCGTTTAGAAAAATCATCACGTTCCAACATACGAGCGACGGTCATTTTTCGTGCGAGTTGCAAGCAATCCTCAAAGCCCATGGTGCCAAACCATTCACTGTTGTAGTGTACTTTGGTTTTACTTTTATCCAGTATTTTAAAGGCTTGGTCTAAATAGGTTTTAGCATTTTCCTTAATGGCTTCCTTAGTCAAAACTGGACGCGTGGAAGAACGGCCCGATGGATCGCCAATCAAAGTAGTGAAATCGCCAATGATTAAGTTAGCTTCATGTCCAAGTTCTTGGAACTGCCTGAGCTTATTGAAGACGACTAAATGTCCAAAGGTCAAATCCGGGCGTGTTGGATCAACCCCCAATTTTATTTTCAAAGGACGGCCCGATTGCAATTTTTCTTCTAAGGATTCCTGTCCAATTAATGTATCCGTATTGTTTAAGATAGTTTGAATCATTTTGATATAAATAAATTCTAAAAGGTTTAAGCAATTAAGGTGAAAAGGCTATGGATTAAAGTCTTTGGCGAACTGTTTCATATAGGCAAACACCGGCAGAAACCGAAACATTGAGACAATCAACTCTTCCTGCCATAGGAATAGAGATTAAGCAATCACAGAGTTCGCTTGTAATTTTTCGCAGTCCCCAACCTTCACTGCCGAGAACAATTGCGGAACCTTGATTAAGATTTACGTCATATAAACTGTCTGTGCCACGGTCAGAGGTGCCCACTATTTGTATTCCTTGATCCTTGAGTTTTCGAATCAAGCTAGAAATGTTTTTTACTTTTAAGAAGGGCACTTCGTCAGCCCCACCGCAGGCAATATCTTTGACTGTATCCGTTATACCACACGCACCTTTAATGGGTGCGATGACTGCATGCACGCCAGCACCTGAGGCAGTTCGCAAACAGGCACCTAAATTATGTGGGTCTTGTACGCCTTCAAGAATGAGTAATAGTGGTTTCTCCTTGGTTTCTATGAGATCCATCAAATCGTCTTCATTTTCTAATAGAATCGCTGACGAAGGTTGAGAGTATCGAGGAGTACGCTTAATTTTATGAACCGAATTTCTTCCCATAGAGCAAGGTGTGTTTTATTCTTGAGAGTCGGGTGGTTCTATTCCAACAACGTGCCACCCTTTATCCGAAAGAACTCTGCCTTGAGCAGTACGAGCAATATACCCTTCTTGGATTAGAAACGGTTCATGAACTTCTTCTAATGTGTGCGCTTCTTCTCCGACAGCAACCGCAAGGGTGCGAAGTCCCACTGGCCCACCTTTGTAATTGTCTGCAATGATGCGGAGTATTTTTTTATCAAGCTCATCTAAGCCTCGATGATCAATTTCCAGTAGTTCAAGAGCTCTATTCGCTTGTTCTTTTGTTATAACACCGTCGCCTTTTTGCATCGCATAATCTCGGCAGAAATTGATTAAATTATTAGCGATTCTTGGAGTACCTCGGGCACGTTTCGCAATTTCAATAGCACCGTCTTCAGTGAAAGGCACATCGAGGATGTTGCAGGTACGTTGTATAATACCTTCCAAAGTTTTTAGGTCGTAATAATTTAGACGAGACTGAAGGGTGAAGCGACTTCTAAGTGGTGCGGTGAGCAAACCAATACGGGTAGTGGCTCCAATTAAGGTAAATTTTGGCAAGTTTAGGCGTACACTTCGTGCATTGGGACCTTGATCGATCATGATATCGATACGAAAATCTTCCATTGCTGAATAGAGGTACTCTTCAACGGTTTTTGGCATACGATGAATTTCATCGATAAAGAGGATATCTCCTTCGCTTAGGTTTGTGAGCAAGCCAGCAAGGTCTGCCGGCTTATCAATAACCGGCCCAGATGTAATAACAACTTGTGCACCCATCTCGTGTCCTAAAATAAATGAGAGGGTGGTCTTGCCTAAGCCCGGAGGGCCGCTCAGTAAAATGTGATTGAGTGGTTCTTTGCGTGTAAGGGCAGCGCCAACCATTATCGAGAGTCGGGTAACGGTTTTTTCCTGACCCGCAAAATCTTCTAAGGCACTAGGACGAATAATCGAATCATTAGATTCCGCAGATGCATTTAAGGCATGTTCGATTTTTGAAGTTTCGTTATTAGGAATTTCTGTGTCCGGTTCGGCCATGTAGAAAAGTTAGACAGATAAAGAGGGCGACTTCAACAGACAATTTAAGTATCCAATAAATCGTTCGGGATATCTTTTTCCGATAGACGTTCAATATTTGCACCGAGGGCGGAGAGCTTTTTTTCAAAAGATTCATAGCCTCGGTCAAGGTGGTAGATACGTTGAATCCAAGTTGTATTTTTGCCCGCAAGTCCTGCCAATATTAAGGCAGCGGAGGCCCTTAAATCAGAAGCCATCACGGGTGCACCAGAAAACGGACTTGGACCTTTGATAATGGCACTAGAACCTTCGATGGCAATATTGGCACCCATTCTTTGAAGCTCAGGAATGTGCATGAATCGATTTGGGTAAATCTTTTCGGTAATGATGGAGATGCCTTCAGTGATCGACATCAAGGCACACATTTGAGCTTGTAGGTCAGTTGGAAATCCTGGGTAGGGCAAAGTAATAATATCCACCGGCTTAAGACTCCCTTGATAAGGAAGGATGGTAATTGAATCATCGGAGATTTCTAAAGGAAGTTCTGCTTCTTGAATCTTATCAAGAAAAGCACCTAGGTATTTATAGGAAATGCCTTTAAGGGTGACATGTCCTTTAGTTATGGCGGCGGCACAGATGAAGGTGCCTGCTTCAATTCTGTCGGGTATAATAGTGTGTTCGCATCCGTGAAGTTCATCCACTCCAGTGATGATCAGTTCAGGTCCGCCGATTTGTTCAATGCGAGCACCCATTTTTACGAGTAGCTGGCATAGGTCGATAATTTCAGGTTCACAAGCGGCACTCTCAATTCGAGTTGTTCCCGGAGCGAGAACCGCAGCCATGATTAGGTTGGCTGTACCAGTGACGGTGCTTCCGTTGCGACCTCCTAAGAATATACTTGAGCCACGCATATTTTCCGCATCCACATAGACATAGCCATTAGAAATAGTCACATCACAATTTAACCTTCGTAAGCCTTTAAGGTGTAAATCTATTGGACGAGGCCCGATGACACAGCCACCAGGAATTGAAACCTCAGCTTTTTTTAATCGAGCTACTAGAGGCCCTAAGAGGCATACTGAAGCACGCATTTTTCGCACCAGTTCATAGGGAGCAATGTGTGAAATGGTGTTAGCATGAATGATCCATTCACCTATTTCTGGTTGCTCAATTTTTGCACCTAGGTATTCTAGGATTTCAATCATATAGCGAATATCGCTAAGATTGGGAATGTTTT
>JAQCDT010000051.1 GCA_027620575.1 Verrucomicrobiota bacterium | reverse complement strand
GCAATGGTATCATCATCTAATTTCAAATGCTCTGGTAATTTCAAAGTAACAACAGCCTGAAAATTCTCATTCAACTCAATACTTTCCACTGATCCCACACGAACACCTGCAATCTCCACACGACCATTTTCGCTTACACCACTCAGATTACTAAAAACTGCAGTTAACGCATAAGTCTTCTGTCCAATAAACTCACTCTTCCCTATTCTAAACGCCAAAAAGAAGACTCCTATCAATCCTGATAAAACAAAAAGGCCTACAATGATTTCAATTTTTTTCATATATTTATTTTAAACTAGAGATGATTTGAACTGATACGACCGGTTTTTAAATATTCTTTTATAGAAACTTCTGAAATAAGATCAATATTTTCTGGTTTGCCAAAAAATTGAATTTTTCCCTTATCTAACCAAGCGACCGAATCAGCGATCTCATAAACATCTGGGATATCGTGGCTGACCAACAAAGCAGAAAATCCAAATTGTTTTCTATATTTTTTAATCATATCAAAAACAGTAAACTTTCTTTCGGGGTCAAGGCCCGTAGTCGGTTCATCAAACAACACGACTTTCGGTTCAGTAATAAGTGCACGAGCAAAAGCAATACGCTTATTCATACCCCCTGAAAGCTCTCCAGGATATCGATCACTTGAAGACACTAAATCGAGCTGCTCTAATAAATGGTCTACTTTTTCTTTAACTTTTAATTTGGGCAATGCGTTATTTCCTTCAACTAAAGGTAAAGCGACATTTTCAAAAGCTGTCATGGAATCAAATAAGGCGTTATTTTGAAACATATAACTGAAGCCTATTTCTTCTATGCTAATCGGAATTGATTCACCGCTCTCTGATATTTTCAAACATTCAATTGTCCCTGAGTTTTTTTCGAGAATGCCAGCTATTAATTTCAACATAACCGATTTACCAGTGCCACTTTTTCCGATAACAGCCGTGATTGTTTCTGATGTAATCTGCAAATCCACTCCATCCAGCACCACATTATCACCAAAGCGTTTACTCAATCCCTGTATATTGATTTGAAAATTCATTTTAGAGTAAAAAAGAAGTAATTAAGTAATCAAAAATTAACACGAAAACACTTGATTTAACAACTGCCTTTGTCGCTGCTTGAGTGACACCTTGTATCCCTTTGTAGGATGAATTTAAATGAGAGTAATATCCTTCATAGGTACAGATACCTATGGTAAATATTCCGAAACATAGAGCTTTAATAAAGCCCCCGTATACATCAACAAAATGGACACTGTGAAAAACCTTTTTCCAATAAATATCCCCATCCAAGCCCATCAATACACATCCTGAAAAGTAACCACCGAATAAGCCAATCAAATCAAAAAATGCAGTCAAAATAGGAAAACTGATTAAGCCCGCATAAAGCCGAGGCCCTGCCAAAAATCCAATAGAATCAATGCCCATAGTTTTTAGTGCATCCACTTGCTCGCCATTCCTTTGGATGCCAATTTCGGAACATAATGCCGACCCAGATTGCCCCACGATCATTAATGCGGTTAAAACAGGCCCTAATTCACGGATCAAAGACAAGGATACGGCCGTACCTAAAGCCGCATCTGCACCAAACTTGATTAATGTATAATACATTTGGAGCCCCATTACCATCCCTGTAAACAGCCCAATGATTAAGACGATAAAAACACAACGATATCCTATTTCTAAAGTGCTTTGAATGATTTTATTGAAGCGATTATTACAGGTCCAAAATGCAAAGAGTGACCGAATAATAAATAATAAGATAGCACCTAGCTCACGGACAAAATTGGCAAGTATTTTTAGCAAGCTTTTCATTTATTCAGCACAATAAATTTTATCCAAATGGCTTCTTAAGGAAAATGGTGCGGGTAGACGGAATCGAACCGACGACACCTGTGTGGAAGACAGGAGTTTTACCTCTAAACTATACCCGCTCGAGTATTATTAAATCGCATTCAAAAGAGCTTCGGTCAAGCAAGGAATTTTAAGAAATCTTAGAATCTCCAGAAAATCCTAAGAAATCCTGTAGTATGATACAAGCTGCACTCGAATCAATCGCCCCGCTCTTTGGATCAATTTTCTTTTTACGACCCTTGTAATCCTGTTCAACCATATGGCTAGTGAGACGCTCATCCACACGAGTTATCGGTAGATGAAATCGATTTTCTAATTTTATAATGAAAGCATCCACTTCTTTAGCCTTAAACCCTACAGTACCATCCATATTTAAAGGATAGCCAATGACAATCGCCTCTACCTTTCTTTCGATTATTTGATTTTCAATGTGAGCTAATCGCTCTTTCAGTTTCTTTTGCACCGCAGGCTCAATCGGCACAGCAATACCAAGGGAATCAGCAAAGGCTAATCCGATTCTTTTTTCTCCCCAATCTATTCCTAAAACATTCAAACAAACTCGGCTAAATTATCCTCTGCTGAAATTTTCTTAACTAGATTCTTCACCTCTTGTGATTGTCCTTTTTTGCAAATTAAAGTGGCATCTTTCGTATGCACAACAATCAAATCTTCCACACCTAATAAGGTAACGAGATGATTTTTATCACGATTAGAAACAATATTACCATGTGCTTCCAGTGCTTCAATTTGTCCCTGAAAACAATTTCCTTCTTTGTCTAAATCATTATGCCGTTCAATCGCTGACCATTCACCCACATCATCCCAATCAAATGTCGATTCAATCATAGCCACATTAGTTGCTTTTTCAATAATCGCATAATCGACTGAATTTTTTTCAATTGATGGGTATTCACGAGCTAAAATATCACCCAACGATTCACCCCCATCCAAAGCTTCATTCACCGAACGCAATGAATTCCATAAACTCGCACAATTTTTTTCAAATTCTGCACGTATAGAATCAACCGACCAAATGAACATTCCCGCATTCCAATAATAATCTCCAGAAGCTAAATATTCTTTAGCTTTCTCTAGATTAGGTTTTTCAACAAATCGACTCACATTGAATGACTGATGCCCAGCATACTTTTCTTTCGCTTCAGACTTTTGAATGTAGCCATAACCTGTGGCTGGTGAGGTAGGCTTAATCCCGATTGTCACAAGGACCGATTCTTCTTCAGCTAACACAAACGCTGATTCCAAAACTGAACAAAAATTATTTGCATCATGAATCACCGCATCTGCAGGCAACATAGCAAATACCGCATTAGGATTTTCTCTTGCTACAAGCGTAGTAGCCAGAGCAACCGCTGGTGCCGTATCTCGACCGACTGGTTCGCCGATTACTTTCTCAGGATCTAAATCAGGGCAAATATCCATAATCACTGAACGATGTTGTTCACCTGCAATCACAAATATATTACTGGGATCGATTATCCCTTTCAAACTCCCATCAAAAAAATCCAACATTGGTTCATCACCCACAATTGGTAAAAACTGCTTAGGCAAAGCTTTTCGACTTTCGGGCCAAAATCGTTCACCATTGCCACCTGCCATTATAACAACAAATCGATTATTCATACATTATGACTGATAAGGATTTTCTATTAAGACAAGGGAGAAAACTTCAAAGAATCATCCTTTAAGAGCGTTTGCTTCAAGAAGAGATTGCATTTTCTCCTGTAAAGCCTCTCCTATAGCCTTTTGATTATCTAGATTCTGAGCGATACAATTAACAATTGCACTGCCGACAACCACACCATCTGCTACTTGAGCGATCGTACGAACGTGGTCAGAATTAGAAACACCGAAACCAACAACCACGGGTAGGTTTGTATAGTGCTTAATTAAATTCACACGAGATTGTATTCCTTGAGATAAATTTGTTTGCTCACCTGTCACTCCTTCACGAGATACATAATAAATAAAGCCCGTAGTCGCTTCACAAATTTTCACCAAACGCTCTTCAGGTGTTGTCGGTGCCACGATAAAGACTGTTTCTATTTCTTCCGCTTCACAAGCATCTAAATGACTTTGCGCTTCTTCCGGTGGCAAATCTAAGGTCAATAAAGCATCGACTCCTGCCTTTTTTGCTCGCTGGGCATAAGCCTCACTTCCCATAGAAAAAACGAGGTTATAATACGTATAAAATACAATTGGGATAGAACTGAAACTACGAATTGCTTCAACTAGCTGAAAAACCTTTTCACTGGTCATACCAGATTCTAGGGCGCGCTGGGCCGCAAGCTGGTTGGTTAAACCATCCGCCAAAGGATCAGAAAAAGGAACCCCTAATTCTAAAATATCAATTCCTGAATCAATCAAACTGCGACAAGCCTCGATTGAACTTTCATAATTAGGATCACCTGCACATAGGTAAGCGACGAAACACGCACGCTCTTCTTTTTTACACTGATCAAATATATTTTGGATTCTAGAATTCACGATAATGATTCATTTTTTTAATCCATGTGTTTGCAACAAAAATCTGCACACAACGATAATCAGTGCTGAACAAAGCTCTTTTCAATCAACGGAAGCATCTCTCCCTTACGGAATAATGAAACCTGCCCCGTGCTACTTGAAACCACGACACAAAGGCAATCGACTACACTCGTTATTGCAGCAGCTGCGGCATGACGACTGCCATAACCACTGGGCAAGCGATGGTTATAATCTGGAGCATGAATCAATGATCCCGCAGATAACAAAACTCCATCTCCTCGAATCACAAAAGCCCCATCAATGGTTGATAGTTCCTTTACGGTTTCATCCATAAATGGATTAAGTATATTTCGATCTTCTTCAT
Source organism: Verrucomicrobiota bacterium (assembly GCA_027620575.1). GTDB lineage: Bacteria > Verrucomicrobiota > Verrucomicrobiia > Opitutales > Coraliomargaritaceae. Next base: position 3,832 of record JAQCDT010000051.1, on the reverse strand, counting down.
CGTAGCCGTGAAACGGATTAAGAATTAAAGGCTTCGTATATTGATTGATCTTATCAGCACTCCCAATTGTAAATAAGCAACCGACCGAGTGCCCTTCCCGACCTTCCATTGCTAACTCTGTGGCGATGCCAAGGACTCGCTCAACCACATCTGGCAAAACATTGGATGGTAATACATCTGAGCGATCGATTAATAAAGATCTAAATTCACGATCAATATCCACCACTACCACACTATCGAATTGGTTACTTTGAGGAATTCCACCTATGCAACATAAGCGATCTGTACTTTTAAAGACACCTCTTGCCAAGCCAATCAATACAGCACTCCTTAGTTGCGATAAGCGTTGTTGGCTATGTGCTCGGACGGGCAACACTGCGTCAATTTTATCTTTTAGCTTGGTTGCTTCCGAACTACCATGTGCAATCAGCACGGTTTTAAATCCACTGAAAAAATCACCAATCTCAATCCCGCCACCAAAAGTATCCCCAAATACAACAACCGATGAGCAGTTAGAACCTTTAGCAATTTTTGCCGCTTCTTTAAGCATTAGGAAATTAAATCGATTGTGCCCTTGAATCGTTGCTCTTCCCTGTCCTCCAAAAACTGATTTTAACTCTCGCTTGAATTCAATTAAAGACTGGGCACTGGCTAATCGAGCCATTTGGGTATTGTCTTGAAAGACTCTCGCTAGTGCTGCCAAACCATACAAATAACTGCGCGCATTTTCTGCCGCTAATAATAAAAACAAGTAACGAATCTCAGGATAATCTCTTTGTCCTTTAAATTCTAAACCTTTCGGACAACGACCGACCGCAATCATATAAGGGCGTTTCATTTTGACACGTGCATGCGGTAAACATACCCCATTCCCCAAATAGGTTGTCATTTGAGTTTCTCGATCTAATAGCTCCTCCATTAAATCTGATTTTTTGATGCGTGTCGCTTTGGGTAATTCACAAACATCCAACAATTCTTCTAAAGCACCTTTAAAATCATGACTCTCAATATCAATGACTCGGTTTTGTGCTATATAACGATCGATGCGCATATTCTTATAAAAATTTTTATCTGCTTACTGTCAACGAGTTAGTCTAATTATCCAAAGATAAGAAACCCATTTAAAAAAGAATTATTCATTGCAGTTACATTGAATTTTCAAATACTAGGCATACATTCGTGCAAATCATTCATTTATGCAAAAACAGAATACAATATTGATTTATTCAGGAGGTATGGACTCTACCGTCTTACTCTATAAATTATTGGAAGACAATAATACGGTTCGCTGTCTTTCGATTGACTATGGTCAAAAGCATAAGAAAGAACTCCAATATGCGAAAAATCTCTGCGACCTAATTTCTGTTGAACATAAAATCATTGATCTGACTTCGGTGACTGAGCTGTTATCCAATAGCAGTTTAATCAGCCCAGAGCAAAAAATTCCTCAAGGGCATTATGAACAAGAATCGATGAAAGCAACCGTTGTCCCTAATCGAAATATGATTCTTCTTTCTTTGGCAACTGCTTGGGCAATTAACAGTCAAGCAAGCACTGTCAGCTATGCGGCCCATTCTGGAGATCACACCATTTATCCCGATTGCCGAGAATCCTTCGCCAAAGGCATGAATGAGGTGATGCAATTGTGCGATTGGCATTCAGTGACTCTTTATCGACCTTTTGTGGATATGACGAAAGCCGATATCTGCAAACTTGGAGCACAACTCAAAGTATCTTATGAAAAAACTTGGTCTTGCTACCAAGGCAACGAACTTCATTGCGGACGCTGTGGCACTTGTATAGAGCGTAGAGAAGCCTTTTACTTAGCTGGGGTTGAAGATCCGACCGAATACGAAGCTCAAGCACCGAGTATTCAACAAATGCTTGAAACCAATTGGAAATTAAATGAGGAATAATTAATCATGCTAACCTGCTCAAAAACTTATAAAGATATCCCTTTTGCCCACAGACAACCTTTACACAAAGGCCATTGCTCAAAAATACATGGTCATAATTGGTCAATCATCATTGAATTTGAAGCGACCGAATTAGACGCTAATGGGTTTGTTGTTGATTTTGGCAATTTAAAATACATCAAAGCATTCATCGACGACCATCTAGATCATGCCTGCCTGTTTTCGAAAGAAGATAGTCAGGTACACGCTCTATCCAAAAGTGAATTCAAAGATTTATTTAAAATATTATGGGTAGACAATGCATCCTGTGAAGGAATTGCTCAGTTTCTCTACGAAGCGTTTTCAGAATTAATCAAGGTCCAGGAAAATGGACGTGTATCAATTCGTAGTCTTAAATTATACGAAGACGAAAAAAATTTCGTCACCTACACGCCGAAAAAATAGCACCCCTTAGGAAAGAAATTAAACATCCTTAAAACTATGAGTGCACACGGTAAGCTTCCCATCTATGAACAATTTTTCACTTGGCAAGGTGAAGGCATTCATCAAGGGCGTTCCGCATATTTTATTCGTACTTTTGGATGTCCTGTTCATTGCCCATGGTGCGATAGTGCAGGCACTTGGCATCCTGATTTTGTTCCAAAGACCATCGAAAAAATCCACCCAAAAGATTTGATAGACAATGCTCAAAAACATAATGCAAGTATTGTTGTTGTTACTGGAGGTGAACCCACTATCCATGATTTAAATGAACTTTGTACACTTTGTTCAGAAGCAAATTTGCCGATACATCTTGAAACATCGGGCGCATTTGAAATTAAAGGACAATTCGATTGGATCACCCTTTCCCCTAAGGAATGGAAATCGCCAATTCTAAAAAATATTCATTTGGCTAATGAAATTAAACTCATCGTTGATTCTAATTCGGCGATTAAGCAATGGGTGGAAAATTTTCCAGATATTGCTGATGTGGAAACGGTTTGGCTTCATCCAGAATGGTCAAAAAGAAACGATGCAGATATCTTAGATACAATAACACAATGGATTAAAGACCACGGCGATCCCTATCGAGCAGGCTATCAAATACACAAACTTTTTTCAGCCGACCAAAAAGATAGCCATTCTAAGCCGAATGTTCCTCTAGGTGGTGATATAAAATTAGGCTTTTAAATAACTATTGCTTATTATGACCTTAGAAGAACGCTTGAATCGGTATTTAAATTCACAGCCAAAAATCGACCCTTCTGTCTATATTGCTGAAGGAGCCACTGTAATTGGAGCGGTTGATTTAAAAAAAGACGTCAGTATCTGGCATAGTGCGGTTTTACGGGGTGACATCAATACCATTACCATTGATGAGGGTTCAAATATTCAAGATGGCACAGTGGTGCATCTAGCGGATGACTATGGTGTCTCTATTGGAAAATTTGTCACAGTAGGACACTCAGCCGTCATTCATGCCTGCACTATTGAAGATGAATGCCTAATTGGTATGAATGCAACTATCCTTGATGGGGCAATTATCGGCACACAATCGATTATTGGTGCGGGTGCCCTCGTCACTAAAGGAAGCGAAATTCCTGAAGGTTCACTCGTTTTAGGCTCGCCCGCTAAAGTGATTCGACCACTCAGTGACAAAGAACGTCTATCCCTTAAGCCTTGGGCCGATAAATATGTGCTTACCGCACAGTTTCATAAGTCCAAATTTTCTAAAAAAAATTAACTCAATGTTTGCAATAATCTAAATTACTATTGCAATTTATGCTATTGAGACTAAATCTCAAACAAACTATGCAACTGAATCAAGTCAAAGACAAAGGACAATACAAAGTCGTCAAAATGAACGAATCACAACGTTGCATTAGTCGTTTGATGGACATGGGACTCCACCCAGGAGAATTGATTCGAGTTCGCCA
>JAQCDT010000050.1 GCA_027620575.1 Verrucomicrobiota bacterium | reverse complement strand
AATAATCAAAGCCTGAAAGTATTCACGGAACATTGGACAAAAAAATTTCATGCTGATTGCCAAAGCCTCAACTTACTTTCACCAAGTGCCGAACCTAAAGCAGTCGATCATATCGAAGAGCAAATTCAACTCGTTGAGCAATTAATCGAGAAAAATCATGCCTACGTTGAAAAAGATGGGTCTGTTTATTTCCGAGTCCAATCTTGCTGTGATTACGGAAAACTTAATCGCATTGACCAATCAGAACTGAAATCTCAAACCGAAAATTCAGCAGGCACAACTAATTTAGCCGATGAGTACGATCGTGAATCAATTTCCGATTTTGCCCTTTGGAAAGCTCGTAAAGCCGAAGATGGTGATAACTATTGGACAAGCCCTTGGGGGGAAGGACGCCCTGGTTGGCACTTAGAATGCAGTGCCATGATACACCGCACTTTTGAAGGACACACCATTGATTTACACGGCGGGGGTATCGATCTTTGCTTCCCACATCATGAGAATGAAATTGCGCAATCAGAATCAGCTTACGAACAAACTTTTTGTACCCATTGGTTTCATTCGGCACACCTAAGAGTTGAAAACAAAAAAATGTCTAAAAGCCTAGGGAATTTATATACTTTAGATGATTTAATTGCCAAAAATCATACACCTATGGCCTTACGCTATACACTCATTGCTTCAAGCTATCGACAGCCACTAAACTTTACATTTGATGGATTGCGTGCGTCTGAAAGTGCCTTGAACAAAATTGAGCGATTTGCAGAAGCTCTACTTCACAATATCAATCAGAGCAAAGAACAATTTAATGCGCAATACGTGTGCACGCATCAACTCAAAGATTTTGGGCTGCTCCAAAATGCTTGGGAAGGACTGAGCAATAATCTCAATACCTCTGCCTGCTTAGGATCACTCTTTGGTTTAATTGGATCAAATCCTGTAAGTAAACTCAATCCAGCAGAAACCGAAAATCTTCTCAAAGCACTTGGCTCTATTCTTTATGCACTTGGCTTAAAATTATTCTTAAGTCCTCAGCAAATTTCAGAAGCACCACAAACAATTCTCGATTTGGCAAACAAGCGTTGGGAAGCGAAGCAAAACAAAGACTATGCCAAGGCAGACTCTCTGAGAAAAGATTTACAAAACGAAGGATGGGATATCAAAGATACTCCGACCGACTTCGAACTCTTTCCTATTAATAAATAAGACACCACTTTTCAGTAATGGATTCAAGCTCACTAACGATTCAAGCCATAGGTAAACGCCAATCTATTTGGGGCGAAGGCCCGATCTGGTGGAATGATTCACTCTACTATGTCGATATTGAAGGCAAAGCGATCATACGACTCAATCCCGATACCGAAGAAGAAACAATTTGGGAATTTCCTGAACGCATCGGCTGCGTTGTTCCCTGTAATAATGGACATCTTCTGTATGCTGGCGATAACGGTATCTCTATTTTCGATCCTCAAACAAAACAAAGCAGCCACATCACTGATCCAGAGTCTCATCTCCCAGACAATCGATTCAACGACGGAAAGTGTGACCCGTATGGACGATTTTGGGGCGGAACAATCAGCTTAAAAAAGATTAAAGGCAGCGCATCACTCTATTGCTTAGATATTGCAAAAAATCTTGAAAAAAAACTCGAAGGACTGACCAATTCAAACGGGCTCACTTGGTCTCAAGATAAAAAACGTTTTTTTCATATAGACACCCCAAGCCGAAGCATCCAAGCCTATGATTATAATGGCGAAACTTCTAAAATTTCCCAAGCTACGACCATCGTTAATACAGAAGCTTTAGGATTTGATAGTTCTCCTGATGGCATGACCATTGATAGCCAAGATAATCTATGGGTTGCCTTCTGTCATGGAGGTTGTGTTGCCTGCTTTGATTCAAAAAATGGAGACCTTCTTCAAACCATTAAAATACCAGCTATTGAAACCACTGCTTGCACCTTTGGCGGACAGGCACTCAATCGACTCTTTATCACCACAGGTATCAAAAAAGATTACCCAGAAAAGCATGCTGGAAAAATATTTGTCATCGATGGATTGCCAATCAAAGGCACTCTCCCCTATACCTATACTCTTGTATAAAGACCCATGTGTCTATTTCCTAGAATACACTATTGACTCCATAACCGAAGATTCCCTTTTTAAAGACCATGAAAGAAATGTCTCCATTAGAAACACTGCGTCACTCATGTTCCCATGTGCTCGCAACTGCGATTCTTAGACTGTACCCAGACACACAACTCGATATTGGTCCTCCCACGGAAAGTGGCTTCTACTACGACATTGATTGTCAAAAAAAACTCGATGCATCCGACCTTGAAGCAATCGAGAAAGAAATGAAAAAGGTGATTAAGGAAAACCAAAAATTCACCCGAATAGAAGCGACACGAGAAGAGGCGGTAGCAAAAATTGAAAAAAGTGGACAGACTCGCTATAAATTAGGTCGATTAGATGACATTCCTGAAGGTGAAGCAGTAAGCTTTTATCAAAATGGTGAATTTATTGACCTCTGTGCAGGCCCACATGTTAACTATACAAAAAAAATTAAGGCTTTTAAGCTTCTTTCCATTGCCGGTGCCTACCATCGTGGCGATGAAAATAATCCACAACTTCAACGCATATACGGAACCGCATTTCCTTCAGCACAAGAATTGGAAGATTATTTAGAAAAACTCGAGCAAGCAAAAGCACGTGACCACCGAAAACTCGGAAAAGAATTAAAACTCTTTCACATTGATGACGCTGTAGGCTCAGGCATGATCTTATGGACGCCTAACGGTTCAATTATTAGAAATGAGCTGCAAAATTTCATTAGCGAAGAACTTAGAAAATCAGGCTATAGCCAAGTGCACACACCACACATAGGAAAACTTGGGCTTTACCGAACCTCTGGTCACTTCCCCTATTATAAAGAATCTCAATTTCCACCCGTCGTAGAGCCTGGTACGCTAGAGCAACTTGCAAACGAAGGCTGCTCCTGTGGTGAACTTTCAAATCAGCTCGATGAAGGGACTGTTGATGGCTACTTACTCAAGCCGATGAACTGCCCAATGCACATCAAGATTTTTGATAGCCAACCGCACTCTTATCGAGACCTTCCTATTCGCCTAGCTGAATTTGGAACCGTTTATCGCTGGGAACAATCAGGCGAGCTCAATGGCATGACTCGAGTTAGAGGTTTCACCCAAGATGATGCACACCTTTTCTGTACTGAAGAACAAATTGCTGAAGAAATTGCTGGGTGCTTAAACTTGGTAAAACTTGTTTTCAAAACATTGGGCATGAATGATTATCGAGTCCGTATAGGATTGCGAGACGCTGATTCTAATAAATATGTTGGCGACGCAAAACAATGGGATCATGCCGAGGACGCTCTGAGAAAAGCGGCAAAAAATCTCGGAGTTGAATTCACCGAAGAACAAGGAGAAGCTGCATTTTACGGTCCCAAGATTGACTTCGTGGTCAAAGATGTGATTGAGCGCGAATGGCAACTGGGAACGGTTCAAGTAGACTATAATTTACCCGAACGCTTTGAACTGAGCTACATTGGAGCCGATAACGAAAAACACCGCCCTGTTATGATTCACCGTGCCCCATTTGGCTCTATGGAACGTTTCTGCGGAGTTCTCATTGAACACTTTGCAGGCAATTTCCCAACTTGGCTCGCACCTGAACAAGTTCGCATTCTTCCTATGAACGATGAACTCGTTGATGCGGCAAAAGCCATTGAATCTCAATTATCTTCAGCTAAAATACGATGCACAGTAGATGAAGTAGCGGATAAACTAGGTGCAAAAATTCGCAAAGCAGAAATAGCTAAAGTTCCGCATATGATCATCCTTGGAAAAAAGGAAGCCGAAGAGGGCAAAATTTCTGTGCGTTCTCGAGCCAATAAAGTGCTAGAAAATATTACTAGTACTGAAGATTTCATTACTTCCTTACTTGAGATTATAGACACAAAAACATTACCCGATAATCAATTATCTTAAATAAGTCTTATTGGGTAATTGCATACGGCCATTTCTTGAATCCTTTAGAATTTACTAAGAAACCTTGACTTCAATGCGTGGTTAGCTTTGATAACTCGTTCGAAAGCCAGGGTAGCTCAGTGGTAGAGCAGAGGACTCATAAGCCTTTGGTCGGGAGTTCAAATCTCCCCCTTGGCACCATTTATATTAAGTATCAAACTATGTTTACCGGTATTGTTGAAGAAACAGGCATCGTCCGTTCTTTTGAAGAACTGGATCAAGCATGGCGCCTAGTAGTCGAAGCAAAATTAATCTTAGATGATATCAAGCTTGGCGATAGTGTTTCAATCAATGGTTGCTGTTTAACCGTCGTTTCAATCGAAGGTTCATGCCTGTCCTTTGATTTGTTAGAGGAATCGATTCGTAAAACTTCAATTAAGTCAGTGTCCAATGGCAGTTTAGTGAATCTTGAGCGAGCATTACTACCAACATCTCGAATGGGTGGACATTTTGTTTCTGGGCATGTCGATGGTTTAGGTACAATCGCTTCAATCGAAAGAAAAGACAAAGATACTATCATTGAAATTAGTCCTGCGGAAACGGATCTTGCATCCTTAAAATATGTTGTGCCCAAAGGATGCATCACCTTAGACGGAATCTCCCTAACCATTTATTCCGTGAACGAGTCCAGTTTTAGTGTTTGGCTAATCCCCCACACCTTAGAAGTGACAAACCTGCACAGCAAATCAGTCGGCGATCTCATTAACATCGAATATGATATGATCGCCAAGTATTTAGAGAAATTGCAGCTTTCTCAATAAGCAGAAGATATTTTTCATTAATTTTTATTGAGCTTATCAACGTAATCCCTTCTATTGGAATTACATTTAAGCTATGGAAGATATAATCATTTTAGGAACTGGGTGTGCTGGCTTGACGGCAGCCATCTACACAGGACGTGCGCAATTAAACCCTCTCGTTTTAGAGGGATCTCAGCCGGGTGGCCAATTAACCACCACTTCTGAAGTAGAAAATTTTCCAGGGTTTCCTGAAGGGATTGATGGATACACAATGATGGATCGATTAAGAAAACAGGCAGAACGTTTTGGCGCACGTTTTGAACATGCAAAAATTGATTCGATTGAAGTTGATGGAACGACTAAAATTTTACGTGCAGGCGATAAGACCTTTGAAGCTAAAGCTGTTATTATTGCTACAGGGGCAAGGCCTAGACTACTCGACATTCCAGGAGAAAAAGAAATGTACGGAGGTAAAGGTGTTACTACCTGTGCTACTTGTGATGGTGCTTTCTACAGAGATATGGACGTAACAGTGATTGGTGGGGGAGATTCGGCCTGCGAAGAAGCTCTTTTTTTAACACGTTTTTGTTCAAAAGTTACCTTGGTTCATCGCCGTGACACATTAAGAGCCTCTAAAATAATGGCAGAGCGTACCCTCGCTCACGAAAAAATTGAAGTTGTGTGGAATGCAAATCCGGAAGCCGTCCTCGCTGATGAATCTGGGAATGCACGAGCTTTAAAGGTCAAAAAAACCGATACAGGAGATTCGCTTGAGATTCCTTGTAAAGGCGTCTTCATTGCTATTGGGCATATTCCAAATACAGATTTCGTTGAAGGTTTGCTCGATAGAGATGACAATGGCTATATTATTCCTGCTTCAGGTAGTCAGGTAAAAACTTCACTCCCCGGATTATTTGCTGCAGGTGATTGCGTTGACCATGTGTACCGCCAAGCAATCACAGCCGCAGGTATGGGTTGCCAATCAGCGATTGAGGTCGAACGCTGGTTAGCCGAACTGTAATAAGAATTTATGGATTTATCCGATTTAAGAATAAGCTACACCAAAGACAGTTTCAGTGAATCTGATCTTTTAGAAAGCCCATTTGATCAATTTGAAAAATGGTTTTCTGAAGCACTTAAATCTAAAGTAGATGAGCCCAATGCCATGAGCCTGGCGACCATATCGCCTGATGGAAAGCCTCGTACACGGATTGTATTACTTAAGAATTTCTCTAAAGATGGCTTAATTTTTTATACCAATTACGAAAGTGCTAAAGCGAAAGGCATGGATGTGAATAAAGATGTTTCTGTTAATTTCGTTTGGCATCCTCTGCAAAGACAGATCAACATTCAGGGCTATACAGAAATCGTAGATCGTAAAGTTTCAGAATTATATTTCCACAGTCGTCCTAGGGGTAGTCAATTAGGCGCACTCGTTTCACCTCAAAGTAAAGTGATAGAATCGCGAAAAATACTTGAAGATCGTTTAGCAGACCTGGATGAACGATATAAAGACGGAGCCATTCCCTTTCCTGAAAATTGGGGTGGTATTCGCATTATTCCTACACGTTTTGAATTTTGGCAAGGTCGAGATAATCGCTTACACGATCGCTTTGAATATATTTTTAAAAATGATCAATGGTCGGCTCAAAGACTGGCTCCTTAATTTAAGAAAATCTGATATGTTATACCAATCTGATAAACTCCTTCTCATCGCAGGTCCCTGCTCACTAGAAAATATGGACCTGTGTCGTGAGGTCGCTGACACACTAGCAAAATTAGAACAAGAGTACCCCGCTCTGAATATCGTCTTTAAAGGCTCTTTCGATAAGGCCAATCGTACCTCAATTAAAAGCAACAGAGGCACCGGAATTGATGAAGGCTTGAAAATTTTTCAAAGTATCAAAGAAGAATATGGGTTCCCTACACTGACGGATATTCATTTGCCCGAACAAGCAGACACCGTTTCTAAAGTAGTCGATGTTTTACAAATTCCAGCATTTTTATGCCGACAGACCGACTTACTTGCTGCTGCTGCAGAAACGGATAGCGTAGTGAATGTGAAAAAAGGTCAATTTTTGTCCCCACAAGAAATGTCTCATGTAGTGCAAAAACTTGAATCCTTAGAGGCTAAAGAAATTTGGCAAACGGAACGTGGAAGTAGCTTTGGGTACCAAAACTTAGTCGTAGATATGCGAAGCTTTGGCATTATGAATGAATATGGACACCCGACTATTATCGATGCGACACATAGTGTACAACTTCCGGGAGCCGGCAACGGGACGAGTAGCGGGCAACGGGAATTCGTTCCTTTATTAGCACGTGCTGCTTTAGCCGCAGGAGCCAATGGAGTTTTTCTTGAAACGCATCCCGATCCAGAAAAAGCGATATCGGATGCAGCAACTCAGTTACCACTGAATGAGCTCTCTCAATTGATTCCTCAATTATTAGCCATTAAAATGGCATCCCTTTCCTAGCTATTCACTAACCTAAGCAATATGCGTATCACTGGAGGCAAAGCACGAGGCATCGCCTTAAAAACTCCTAAAGGGCAAATTACACGACCTGCCACAGATCGCACAAGAGAATCACTATTTTCTAGCTTAGCGACTGATATTGTTGATGCTTCATGCTTAGATTTATTTGCCGGCACGGGCAGTTATGGCTTTGAAGCATTAAGCCGGGGGGCTAGATTCTGCCAATTGATTGATTACCATCGAGTGGCGATTGACTGCCTTAAAGAAAATGCACAAGTCGTTGCTAAAAGTGCGAAACTTAGCCTAGAAGCGATACAGATAAAACAGTGCGATTTACTTAAATTAGACTCAAACTCAAATCATCAAAGCTTTGATTTTATTTTCTTAGACCCACCCTATGCTTTATGGGAAAGCCATAGTGACTATTTATTGAATAATTTAGCTATAAACTATGCTGATGAAAGCACACAACTTATCTTAGAGTGTCCAAGTGAGTTAGCCCTAAATGTAGTTTCTTCAAGTTGGAGTTTGCTCAAACGACTCGGAAAAGAAGGCAAAGGTAAGCCGAACATTCAAATATATCAGCGAATTAATTTGGATTCTTGAGCCCAAAAAATTCACGAGTATTTTCTGCAAGCTTTTTCGATAATGCCTCAGGCTCAATTCCAAATAATTCAGCACATTTTAATCCGATATTTGCCACATAAGCTGGCTCATTTTTTTTGCCTCGATGAGGCTCTGGCGTTAAATAAGGACTATCTGTTTCAATCATCAAAGTATCAATCCCCTGCTCGATCAAAGCCTTTTGAACATTCGGTGCATTTTTGTAAGTAATAATACCAGTAAAGGATGCACGCCCTCCACGCCGAACAAGTAGCTTAATTTGTTCTGCTGAATAACTGAAACAATGCACCACAACTTTTTCCCAATTGACTCCTGATGCATCTATTGTCGATAAAGTATCCTCAAAAGCATTTCGACTATGAATGACAATAGGGCAATTCTGCCGCTTTGCGATTTGCAGCTGAGCTTCAAAAGCGGACTGTTGGTGAGCTTTTAAAGCATCGGCTGCTACTGAATCTTTTGGTAGATGGAAATAATCCAGTCCAATTTCCCCCAATGCTACCGGCAGCACAGATCTAGAAAAATAGGCTTCTAATTGCTCAACAGCCTTTTCCCAAGCTTCAGTCACATAACATGGGTGTAAGCCTACGGTATAGGCAATATAATTAGAGTGTTCGGAGGCTAAATTATAATTGATTTCCCAATCTTTTAAATCAGTACCAATGGCAATCATTTGATGAACGCC
>JAQCDT010000049.1 GCA_027620575.1 Verrucomicrobiota bacterium | reverse complement strand
TGCGGCAAATTCCTTAGCTAAACTCTTAGAGAGCCCTATAATCCCTGCTTTTGCCGCAGAATAATTCGCCTGCCCGGCATTTCCAGTGAGCCCAATCACTGAGGCAATATTAATGATGCGTCCCCAGCGCTTACGGGTCATAGGTCGTGCTAAATACTTTGTGAAGGTAAAGACACTTTTTAAATTTGTATTCAAAACTGCATCCCAGTCTTCTTCCCCCATTCTAAAAACAAGATTATCTTTTGTGATACCTGCATTATTCACCAAGATATTTATCAAACCATGCTTTTCCAGAAGCGCTTCACAGGTCTTTTCCACCGCAGAGGCATCGGAAACATCTAGAGCATGCGATTCAGCCGAACCACCATTGGACAGAATCTCTTCAGCAACTGCACCACAAGAAGACTCTGAACGACTCACGCAAATGATATGATAACCTTCGTCAGCCAGAGATAAGGCAATTGCTTTCCCTATACCTCGTCCAGCTCCTGTGACTAATGCAATTTTTTTGTCTTCCTGATCTGACATACTTTAAATATAATATTTGAAAAAATGAATAGACAAATAATTAGCTTCTAGTGCAAGCTAGAAAAACAAAAATTACCTTAAGCAACCTAATTTCATCAACAACCAGTGAATATATGAATTCCATAGAACCAGAGAGAGTCCAAAAAATAATAGCCAACGCAGGAATTTGTTCACGGAGAGAAGCTGAGAAGCTAATTGAAGAAGGCAAAGTAAGGGTCAACGGAAAAACTATAGAGCTAGGCACGAAAGCACTCACAACCGATGCCATTTTTGTTAATAATAAACCGATACTCAAAGCTAAAGAAGCTCCCATCACCCTGATATTAAACAAACCTAAAGGCATTATTTGTAGCAATAGCGACCCATTTGCCACCCAAACTGTATTTGATCTACTCCCCTCTGATTTGCAAAAAAAACGACTTTTTTGTGCGGGCCGTCTCGATAAAGATAGTGAAGGTATGCTGGTCATAACCAATGACGGTGCCCTAGCCAATGAACTCACTCACCCTTCTTCTAATATAATCAAACGATACCGAGTGACTTTAAACAAAGACCTAAAGCCCAACGATATCCCCAAACTTTTAGAAGGTGTTGAATTTGAAGGTGATTTTTTAAAAGCGGATAAAATTATTCCTGCGCCTTCGGATAAAGAAGGGGATCAAAGAAAATTAGAGGTTCATCTATCCCATGGTAAAAAAAGAGAGATAAGACGCTTATTTGAAGCCCATCGTTATTATGTTAAAAAATTGGTTCGAATCCAGATTGGTAAAATTCAGCTTAAGAACATTGCTAAAGGCGGAATAAAAATATTGAGCAAAAAAGACATTGAACGCTTGCTAGGATAAGGAAGTTCACAAAAATTACATACAGTTATTATGAATATAATCGACGGAAACAAAATCGCTAAAGATATCATTGAAGACCTAAAAAATGAAGTTGGCCAACTCCCTAACGGCAGGCCCACTGTTGCATTTATACGAGTCGGTGAAGATCCCGCATCCATATCCTATGTTCGTAAGAAACAAAAAACGGCTGAAGCGATAGGCATCCACGCAGAATTGACCGTACTCCCTGAATCAATCTCTCAAGAAGAACTTTTCGCTGTCATTGAAACCTATAACAAAAACGATGCGGTAAATGGTATTTTAATTCAAGCTCCCCTACCAAAGCATATAGACGAAACTGCAACCTTTAACCAAGTGGATCCTCGAAAAGATGTGGATGGGTTTCACACACTCAATATCGGAAAACTTTGCCAAGAAGATGCTTCTGGATTTGTTGCCTGCACCCCTGCTGGTATCGTAGAGTTAATTAAGCGCAGTCAAATTGAAACCGAAGGAAAACACGTAGTTGTACTAGGTCGAAGTCAAATAGTCGGTAAGCCAGCAACCTTGTTGATGGTCCGCAAAGGCACACCAGGCAATGCTACTGTTACCGTATGCCATTCTCGAACACAAAATCTGGCAGACATTACACGGCAAGCGGATATATTGATTGCTGCGATAGGGAAAGCACACTTCGTGACTAAAGAGATGGTGAAACCAGGAGCTTCAATAATAGATGTGGGAATCAATCGAATACCCGATGCTACTAAAAAATCAGGGACTCGCTTAGTCGGAGATGTAGATTTTGATGCGGTTTCACCGTTATGCGAACATATCACTCCGGTGCCAGGGGGCGTAGGGCCCATGACTGTTGCCATGCTGATGCAAAATACGCTCAAAGCCTTTAAAGCTATGAATTCATAATTTAGAATTCATTTTAAATATGTCCGAATTGAATCAAGATAGTTCCGATCAGGAAGATAATAAAAAAGCATTTATCATCAGCCTAAACTCAGATACCCTACCAGAACCTTCGATGGCTTTCAGAGGGCTAGCTTTTCTTTTAGACTATATTTTAGTCCTATTACTAGCCACCTTAATTATTTTGCAGATAATTCTTCCTTTGAATCCTTCTTTTTCATTAGAAGCACTTAATCATTGGCTCGAAGCCTATTTAACTTGGACTGAATCCAACAGTGAAACAGCCGCTCCTATTCCAAATGATTCAGTCCAATCGATTCTTCTCCTCATCACCGAATCTTTTACAATTATTTTCATCCTCTATTTCCTCCTATGTGACACCCTGTTTAAAGGAAGCTCCATTGGAAAAAAGATTTTTAATCTTAAAACAATTACACTCACTCCTAGAGATTCGATTCCGATTTTCCATGCGAGTATTCGAGCTATTTCAAAAACCATTATCCTTTTTTATTTTTTTCCGATATTGTTCTTAGTAGCCGTACTGACTAAACGTTTTCATAAAAGTAAACAATGGGGACATGACCTCATTAGCCAAACTAAAGTCATTGACGAATATAAATTAAATCAAATGCTACTAAAGAAAGTCGAGGGAACACTATGAAAAAGAAAATTGCATTCATTGGCGCAGGCAGAATGGCAACTGCAATCGTTAAGGGCTTAATTCAAAAGAAAGTTTATTCGTCCAATGAAATCGTTTGCATATCTGCCAACGATAATACAGGAACCGTTTTAGCCCAAGCTACCGGTATCACTGAAACGGATTCACTACTTCCATTGATTCCAGAAATTGAAACGCTGGTGCTCGCATGTAAGCCACAACAACTAGATCAGATTGATTCCAGTATTTTAGAGCATGGTTCGCAAATTACTTTAATTTCCATTTTAGCAGGTACGCCGATCAGCCGCCTAAGTGAAGCTTTTCCGAAAGCAAAAAATATCATAAGAAGTATGCCGAACACGCCAGGACAGATTGGATGTGGCTCTACCGCTTATGCATCATTGAATATCCTTGAAACGGACGAATTAGAATTAATTGAAAGTATTTTAGGTGCTCTTGGAACCGTTCATTCAGTCAAGGAGTCAGAAATTGATGCGATTACCGCACTTTCCGGCAGTGGGCCTGCGTATGTATTTGAATTTATTTCAGCACTCATCGATGCGGGGGTTAAAGCAGGTCTAGAAAAAGATTTAGCCAACACCCTTGCTGTAGAAACTGTCCTTGGCTCAGTAAAACTTCTTAAAG
This sequence comes from Verrucomicrobiota bacterium, assembly GCA_027620575.1. GTDB lineage: Bacteria > Verrucomicrobiota > Verrucomicrobiia > Opitutales > Coraliomargaritaceae. Next base: position 5,098 of record JAQCDT010000049.1, on the reverse strand, counting down.
AAAGTGGTGCATCTCCTGAAGAGCTCAGAAACGCAGTCACCTCTCCGGGAGGTACAACTGAAGCTGCGCTGAATACATTGAGTGAAAACGATTTCAGGGCATTGCTTCAATCCGCCGTATTGAGTGCTAAAAAACGCTCAATTGAATTAGCCCAGAGCTAAAGCTTTTTCTTAAAGAACTGCTTACAAGCTAAAACTGCTCTCGCTCTGTGACTCAATTGAGATTTGATTGATTCACCTAGCTCAGCAAAAGAAGCTTTATGTCCATCTGGTATGAAAATAGGATCATAACCAAATCCAAATTTTCCTTTTGGCTTTAACCCTATCTTGCCCTCGCAAGTACCTTCAAAATAATAGGTACCAGAATCTTTATCAATGAGGCATAAAACACAACGAAACCTCGCTCGTCTTTTTGATTTCGAAAGCCCTTTTAAATTTTTTAGTAGCTTATCCATATTCTCAATGTCACTAGCTCCGACTCCTGCATATCGCGCTGAATAAATCCCTGGTGCACCCGCTAAGTGATCCACTTCTAAGCCAGAGTCATCAGCAATCACCCAATGCTTTTTATCAATCTGTTTAGATAATGCATATGCTTTAAGATATGCATTCGATTGAAAGGTATTTCCATCTTCGATAACCTCAGGCATTCCACCATATTTTACTGCTGATAATATCTTGAATTCACTATCCGCAAATAAATCTTTAAATTCTTCAGTCTTATGATCATTACCTGTCGCTAAAACGATCTTCTTCATATCTAAAAGTAAAAAATCAAAGCATTTTGGAAGCGTGAGTCTTCTTTAACATTCTCAGTAATGCCATTATCAAAATCCATTAGATATCGAATTTCAAAGCCCAATAAATCAGTGAAACGATAATTAAAACCCAAGACGAATTCGTAATTGTAAATATCCAGCTTCTCTGGATCTTGGTAAAAGTTTAATGTTTGGTTCAATCTTATTTGTTTGCTTGGCTTCCAATTTAGCTCCTGAAACACATTGATAATCATGGTAGATTCGTCGGCAATCCCTTCGATTGATCGATCTTTGAAACCAATTCCAGAACCAATTAAAAGCTCTAAAGAATTTAAGAAATTTTTTCGATAACCGTAGCCTATTATATTCTGCAATTCGTTATCAATCCCCTTCAATTTATCCATCCGATAATTGGAAGCATTTTGAAAGAACCACGACTCAGAAAAAAACCATCGATAGGTAAAGTTCAAATGCGATCGGTCTACTGACACATCTTCAATTCCATTACTGCGTACCGTTTCTCGATAATTATATTCTCCAGACAATCGAAATAGATGCGGACTGTTCTTTTCTTGTATCTTCAAATTTCCTCGCAAATAGGTATGCGTATATTCTCTATCACCAAACGATAAATTCATTCCAACTCGTAAATTACCGCTCCATGATTTTGGTGCATTTAATAATTTAACTTTACCATATAGATCTGAGATAATGGGGGGTTGAGCATCCTTCTCAGAGGCGTTAGTTGCAACTGTCTGTTTTGGCAAGGGATCATTGGACACTGTCTTTGTTTCCACACTTTCAGACGCTTTGACTTTAGCCGTTGTCAATATGGTAAAAGATTTAACTTTGTCTTTAGAAATACTAACCTCGCCTAAAAGATCAGATTTTATCCGGTAATTACTGTCTGAAATAAGCGATTCCGATTTCCCAATCAAAATCTCCCCTGAATTAAGAACAAGTTTTAGATTATTTGTAGAAAATAATAAGGATACAAATAAAAGGTAAGAAAGGGTTAATTTAAATTTCATTATACTGCTGTTTCATTAAAACGTTGCTCACGTATAACAGTAATTTCAATAACTCCTGGATATGACAATTCATTTTCAATCCGAGAACGAATTCTTCGAGCAATTTGTCGGCAACCTGCATCATCGACTACCTCTGGTTTGACGATCACACGAAGCTCTTTACCTGCTTGAATTGCATAGGCATCATCGACTCCTTTTTGCTCTTTGGCAATGAGTTCAATCGATTTAACTCTCTGATAATACCCATCAACTGAAGAGGTTCTGACGCCCGGTCGAGTCGCTGAAATGGAATCCGCAATCATCACTAAACTCGCATAAACACTTTCTGGCTCAACTTCTTTATGGTGGGCGGCAATTGCATTGACTACTAGATCGTCTTCACCGTGTTTTTTCATGAAATTGGCCCCTGCTATGGCATGGCTTTCATGCCCTTCTTCGGTTAATGCTTTTCCTATGTCGTGATACAAACCGGCTCGTTTCGCTAAATTCACATCATAGCCTAGTTCTGCAGCAAGTAAGGCACAGAAATTAGACACTTCTATGGAGTGCTCCAAGGTATTTTGATTGTTCGATAGTCGATAATTCAAACGCCCAAGTGTTGTTAACACATCATGCGGTACATCATTTAACCTTAGTTGAAGAGCTGCTTTTTCCGCGACCTCTAGCATGCTTGAATATATAGCATCTTCTGATGATTTTACTGTTTCCTCAATATTTGCTGGATGAATACGCCCATCACGCACTAAAGCTTCAAGAGATATGCGAGCAATTTCTCTACGCACAGGATCAAATGAGGAAACTAAAACTGAATCAGGCGACTCATCCATCATCAGAGTTGTCCCAGTCGCATGCTCGAAAGTGCGTATATTTCGACCTTCTTTACCAATGATTCGTCCTTTAAATTCTTCATTAGGAATTTGAACCAATGTAGCTGTCGCATCATTCATGGCTTGGCTTGATAATCTCTGCATACTGGCCAACAGTAATTTACGCGCTTCGTCATTTATTTCTGATTCAGAGCGCCCTAATTTCTCTCTACGAATCGATTGTATTTCTGCCTCACAATCTTTCTCAGTCGCCTGTAAAAGTAGCTGCCTAGCTTCTTTTTGGCTCATTTGTGTGATTTGGTGCAACTTCAATCGATAAAAACGCTCTAACTTCTTTGCAGTATATTTTGCTTCATCGAGCGATTTTTGTTCTTTAATCAGCTCACTTTCCCGTGCGTTGAAATTTTTCTCTTTTTCTAGGAGTTCCTTTTTTAATCGATTCGATACCTGGATTTTTTGCTCTAATTCACTTTCCTTGCTTTGGACATCCAAAGCCTGTTTGGCTAGTTCATTATTCAGTGCCAAAGACTTTTCCTTGATACTTATTTCTGCATCTTTTTTAAGATTCTTCTTCATCAAGCGGGTCTGCCGATGCGTTAGAATCATAAAAAGTCCAACACCTAGAAGCAGCCCAAGTGAAAAGGTAATAATCGTGTCAGCGTTCATATAATCTAGTAATTATGAGTCTAAAGACTCTTTAGATTTCGCTGGGGTTACACGAAAGACTTATAATACAAACTAAATATTTTAAAAAGTTCAAGAGAAAGTTTTGCCTTAGATTATCATAATCTTTTTGAGAACCAACGCTTTATACCATTTACATCTCTCGTATTTAAAAGCCTATCTGCCTCAATCCATCCCTTTCGGGCAATATTTACGCCTGCCTCATAATAACTCAAATTCTTAATTGAATGAGCATCTGGATTAATTGAGCACATTAATCCACGCTGTACAGCCTGCTTCCAAAAACGCCAATCCATGTCTAAACGCTGTGGATTTGCATTTATTTCAATAACCACCTTATTGGCAATCGCCGCATCAATAACTTTAGGAATATTGATTTGATAGCCTTCGCGTCGTAATAATAGCCTTCCTGTAGGATGTCCTAACATTGTGACAGATGGACTTTCAATAGCTCGAATCACTCGCTGTGTCATTTCTTCTTCTGACTGACTGAAACTCGAATGCACTGATGCAACGACGTAATCCAATCGCCCTAGAACCGATTCATCCAAATCCAAAGTCCCATCTTTTAAAATATCGCACTCGATCCCCGAAAAAACGGTCACCGAAGAATTTCCTGATTTATTGAACAATTGAACTTGCTCAATCATCTTGAGGACACGCTCCTCATTCAATCCATTGGCTTGAACACTGGATTTGGAATGGTCAGCAAAACCAAGGTAAGACCACCCTAGTGATTCTGCCTGCTGAACCATTTCCTCTAATGTATTCATTCCATCAGAAAGCGTCGTATGATTATGAAAAACTCCTTTGATCTCTTGGCTTTCAATCAGCTTAGGTAACTCATTATTTTCTGCCGCTAAAATTTCGCCTAAGCCCTCTCTTAATTCTGGCTCAATCATCTCTAAACCAAAAAACTTAAATAAATCCGCCTCTGTTTGGATAGTATTTACCGCTTCGATTGGCGAACTACCTTCTGCATCTTTTTTGAAAATACCCCACTCACTGAGGCGATAGCCCATAGACAAAGCACGTTGACGCATCATCACATTATGATCTTTTGACCCAGTAAAATGGTGCAGTGCAAAGACAAACTCTTGTTCCGAAACAATTCTTAAATCCGCCTGAATTCCATTTTCAAAACGGACACTGGATTTCGTTTCACCTTTAGCGGTTATTTCTTTCACTCCTTCAATTTCAGTGAACCAATCCATAATTGGCCCTGGCGTATCAGAAGCTACGATAAAGTCCAAGTCCCCAACAGTTTCTAAACGCCTGCGAAAGCTACCTGCAACGGAGGCTCTTTTCACAAGCGCATGGGCTTCTAAGCCTTTAACAATATCTTGAACAAATTCTTGTACACTCCACCATAAATGCCGTTTGCCGTAGGCTTCACGATTTGCAATGCCTGAAAGAATCTTTTCAGCTGATTTCGCACCGAAGCCGTCCAATGCCTCAATGGCGCCTGATTCACAGGCTTCTTTTAAAGCTTCGATTGATTCGATGCCAAGTGCATCATGAATCTGTTTAACCTTTTTCCCTCCGAGACCGGGGATATCAAGAAATTCAATCAAGCCAGGAGCAATTGAAGCTTTTAAATTATCATAAAAAGGCAAGCTATCTTCATGATATAAAGTCTCTATTTTTAAAGCTAGGGCCTGTCCTATTCCTTGTAATGAAGCTACCTTACCCTCTTTAACAATCGTATCAAAATTATCTTCTAAACGCTCCAAAGCCCGAGCACCACTTTGATAGGCTCGAATTTTAAAACTATTCTCTCCCTTCAACTCAAGAAAGAC
>JAQCDT010000048.1 GCA_027620575.1 Verrucomicrobiota bacterium | reverse complement strand
GTGATTCGTCCAGGAACTATGCTCTTCGAAGTGGCAGGTTGTTCAGAAACTGCGGCGAGAGAAGCTTTACGTTTAGCCGATACTAAACTTCCCTTTAGATGCCGATTTGTCAGCCGTGACGATATTTAATCATTAATTAAGAATTTTAAAAATATAGATATGAAAGCAAAAGAAATTCATGAACTGTCTGAAATCGAAGTGGAAAAGAAACTTCGTGACACAAGAGATGAGCACGTGAAAATGCGCATGAGTAAACAGACAGGTCAAGTCGAAGAAACGCACAAACTTAAAAATTTAAGAAGAGATATCGCTCGTTTGGAAACTATTTTAAAGGAGAAGAAATTGGCGAGCACATCTGCTTAATTCAAAAAAATAAAGAAAATGGAAACTGTCTTAAAACGTAATTCTAGAAAAAATCTAATAGGAACTGTTACAAGTCGTTCTGGTGACAAAACGATAAAGGTGACTTATTTTTATAAGATTCCTCATCCTTTGTATCGCAAAGAAATTAAGCGCAAGACTGTATTGCATGTCCACGATGAGAAGAATGAGTGTGGATTAGGCGACAAGGTAGAAATTATGGAGACACGTCCATTGAGTAAGCTCAAACGTTGGAGAGTGACACGTGTGATTGAAGTCGCACCAAAGTTAGGAGACGAATAAATTTAAACGTAAAAAGTATTTAAACGGAGAATAAAGCTATGATACAAATGAACAGTCGCGTATTTATTGCGGATAATACAGGTGCAAAGTCAGCTGAGATGATTCGTAGAATTGGACAAAACAAGAAGACCGCCGATGTCGGTGATATTGTTGTATGTGCGGTGAAAGAATCAGCAACAGATGCGTCCGTGAAAAAAGGCGAGGTCGTTAAGGCGGTCGTGGTTCGTACACGTGCTCCAATTCGTCGAGGCGATGGAAGCTATCTTCGTTTTGATAATAATGCAGTGGTGATCATCAATCAAGATGGTAATCCAAAAGGCACTCGTATATTTGGCCCAGTCGCACGTGAATTACGTGCCAAATATATGAAAATCATATCATTAGCACCGGAGGTTTTATAAAATGGCAAAATCAATTAAAAGAGAACAAGAAGTCGTTGTTATCGCAGGATCCCACAAAGGAAAGCGTGGCAAAGTATTGGAGGTCATGGGAAATGATCGAGTGTTGGTCGAAGGCGTAAACATGATTACTAAATACGAGCGCAAGACTCAGGAAAATCCTGAAGGTTCATCCATTCAAAGGGAAGCATCGATCCATTACTCTAATGTTATGCTTGCTGAAAAATTTGATACAAAAGCGAAAAGCAAAAAATAATAGTAAGATAGAGAGAGGAATTTAGGTTATGGAAACTCCAATATTAAAGAAACAATATAACGAATTTGTTATTCCGGAATTAAAGAAAAAATTTAATTTCCAGAATATCCATTGCGTACCATCAATCAAGAAGGTGGTTATCAATTCTGGCTACAGTGCAAGTGTGGACAAAAATCATATTGCCTATGTCAGTGATGAAATTGCGAAGATTGCAGGTCAACACCCAGTAACCACTAAAGCAAAGTTGAGTATTTCTAACTTCAAACTCAGAGAAGGGCAGTCTATTGGTTGTAAAGTTACTTTAAGAGGCAATGCAATGTATGACTTTCTTGCACGCCTGATTCACATTGCACTACCTTGCATTCGTGACTTTAGAGGTGTGCCTGCTAAGCTAGATGGACAGGGCAATTATACTTTAGGTATTTCAGACCACTCCATTTTCCCAGAAGTGAGTGCTGAAGGAAATACTGCGAACATCGGTATGGATATCTCGATTAATACAAGTGCCGAGACGGACGAAGTGGCAAAAGAATTACTCAGCTTATTGGGTATGCCTTTCCGCAAATCAAGCTCTGAGCAAAATGAAGCAGCGGATTCAGTGGAAGAAACAGCCGAAGCTACCGTAGAAGCATAACTATTTAAATAATTTTATTATGGCAAAAAAATCAGCAATACAAAGAGATCTTAAGCGTCGCCGTTTAATTGCAAAATATGCAAACAAGCGTGCAGAGCTTAAAGCAATTCTTGCTAACCCTGAAACTTCTGATGAGGACTTCTATAAGGCACAAGCTAAGTTAACTAAGTTGCCTAAGAACAGTGCCCCAATCCGTGCACGCAACCGATGCTCGATCACAGGTCGTCCTCGTGCCCATATCCGTAAATTTGGTCTGTCCAGAATCACATTCCGTGAACTGGCTAGCAAAGGTAAGCTTCCAGGAGTGACAAAATCTTCTTGGTAATTTTAACACAACAATCGAAAACCCAGCAGTAAACATTTAATACTATGGCAGTTCATGACACAATCGGCGATTTCTTAACCATCATTCGTAATGCGAGTATGGCAAAGAAAGAAGAATGCACAACGCAAGTTTCTAAAATGCGTTTATCAATAGCTAAAATCTTAAAACAAGAAGGTTTTATTTCTGATTATTCAGAAAGCGTAAATGAAAAGGGCTTTAAGCAAATTTCATTAAAACTAAAGTATGTGAAAAACACACCAGCGATTACTGGAATTGAGCGTCACAGCACACCCGGTCGTCGTTTATATTATGGAGTGCGTGAAATCCCTCGTGTATTAGGTGGACTTGGCGTAGCTATTTTGACAACCTCAAAAGGAGTGATGCGTGCTCGTGATGCTCGTGAGCAAGGTGTCGGTGGTGAATTAATCTGTAAAGTTTGGTAAGAGAGAAAATTTATTATGAGTCGTATTGGAAAATTACCTATCCCGATCCCTGAAAAGGCAAAAGTGTCTATTGATGGACAAACGGTATCTGTTGAAGGACCGAAGGGATCATTGAAAAAATCATTTGATAACTCAGTGAAAATTGAGCTCGTTGAAAATACCGTGCAAGTTGCACCTGCAACTGACAGTCGTCATGCGCGTGCTATGTTTGGTACCGCTCGTTCTATTATTAATGGAATGGTCGTAGGTGTCATCGATGGATACACTAAAAAGCTAGAAATTAAAGGTGTTGGTTTCCGTGCAGCTTTAAAAGGAAATATCTTAGATTTATCTTTAGGCTATTCGCACCCATGTGAATTAGAAATTCCAGAAGGCATCAAAGTAACCGTCGCAGAGAACACAAAATTAACTGTCGAAGGTGCGGACAAGCAAATGGTAGGTCAGGTGACTGCCGATATTTACGCATTTTATCCAGCGGAACCTTACAAAGGTAAAGGTGTTCACATTCAAGGTCAATACGTTCGCCGTAAGGAAGGTAAGAAATCTGCATAAAGGAGTTATAAATTTGTATGAAACCATTAAAAAAACTTTCACTATTACAAAAACGTCGCTGGCGTATTCGTAAAAAAATAAATGGCACAGCTGAGCGCCCACGTTTAGCCGTACATTTTTCTAATAAAAATATCACTGCTCAGTGTATTGACGATGAGAAGGGTCATACTTTAGTGCATGTCTCTTCAGTCAAATCATCTGAGTTGAAAGCGAATACAGAAAGTGCCAAAGCTTTAGGCCTTACCGTTGCAGAAAAAGCAAAAGCAGCAGGCATCGAAACGGTTGTTTTTGATCGTTCAGGTCGCCTGTACCACGGTTGTGTTAAATCATTTGCCGATGCAGCGAGAGAGGGAGGATTAAAATTTTAAAATACTATGAGTGATAACAATAAAACATTTACTTCCGAAGCGAGCGAAGAAGCTTCAGAAATGATCGAGAAAGTCGTGCATATTAATCGCTGTGCTAAAGTGGTTAAAGGTGGACGTCGTTTTAGTTTCTCTGCACTCGTAGTCGTCGGCGACCAAAAAGGCGGCGTTGGTATCGGTTATGGTAAAGCAAAAGAAGTTCCTGAGTGTATTCGCAAGGGAACAGAAGATGCGAAGAAAAACATTATCAATATCCAGCTTAGAGGTGATACCATTCCTCATCATGTGCTTGGTGAGTCTGACGGTGGCAAGGTATTATTACGTCCAGCATCAAATGGTACTGGTGTGATTGCTGGTGGTGGAGTGCGTGCTGTACTTGAAGCAGTCGGAATCCATAACGTTTTGTCAAAATCACTCGGCTCAAATAATCATTTGGCGATGGTCAACGCCACTATGGATGCCTTGAAAAAATTACGTTCCAACGAAGAAATTAAAACACTTCGCTTTGGAGAAACTGCTAACTCAGAAGTATAAATTTTTGTCTTATGAATTTAGATAACATTCCAACAATTAAAGGAGCGACCCATTCAACAAAGCGTTTAGGTCGCGGACATGGTAGTGGCCACGGAAAAACTTCCGGTAAAGGTCATAAAGGACAAAAGGCTCGTTCAGGAGGCGGTATCCGTATCGGTTTCGAAGGTGGGCAAATGCCATTGTATCGTAAGCTTCCTCGCCGTGGCTTTAATAACTATAATTTCCGCACTTCTTACCAAGTGGTCAATCTTGGTGAGTTGAGCAAAATCGAGGGCGATTTAGTCAATCGTTCGGTTTTGATTGAAGCTGGCTTAGTGCGCGACAACAAACAGGGCATTAAAGTATTGGGTGATGGAAACGTAGATAAGGCATTTACAGTAGAAGCGGATAAAGTATCGGCTTCAGCTCGTGCTAAAATCGAAGCTGCAGGTGGCAAAGTCATTATTGCTACTCCTAAAGTTGAAGCCTCTGAAGATTCTGAGGCAACAGGTGATTCTGAATAAATCAATTAATCTCTGAGATAAACTTTCCATGCTTTCTGCATTTACTAATTCCCTCAAAATTCCTGAATTAAGGCAAAAAATATTTTTTACTTTAGCCCTATTGTTCATTGCTCGTGTAGGTGCAAATATCCCTTTACCTGGAATGAATACCGCTCCGATCCAAGAGTTCTTTGCTCAGCAATCTGGAGGAGCAGGTGGTTTGCTTGGTTTTTATAATATGTTTACTGGAGGTGCTTTATTGAATGGTGCCTTATTTGCTTTAGGCATCATGCCGTACATCAGTGCATCAATTATTATGCAGTTGATGGGGGCGGTGTTTCCTTCGATCGCTCGTCTTCAGCAAGAAGGTGATGTAGGTCGCCAAAAGCTTAATGACTATACACGTTATTTAACCATCCTTATTTGTGCAGTCCAAGGGTTCTTATTACTTTTTGCACTTTCTACCAACCCAGGCACTTTAATCGGTTATGGATTCAATCCGCTTGAATATGGGCAAATTGTGCTCGCAAGTAAGGTACAGTTTTTAATCACAGGAACAATTTTCTTAATCGCTGGTTCTATGATTCTCGTTTGGTTAGGGGAACAAATTACGGAGAAAGGAATTGGTAATGGCATATCTTTATTGATCACCGTAAGTATTATTTCTGCACTACCAGGTGCAGTTGTTTCTACGTATCAGATGTTTGTCGCTCCTGTTGGCTCTGAAACCCAATCTTTAGGCATGGTGCAAGGTGTCTTGATGTTAGCTTTATTATTGATTGTGACAGCTGGATTGGTAGCCATCACACAGGCACAGAGAAAAATTCCAGTTCAATACGCAAAGCGTGTGGTTGGACGCAAAGTCTATGGCGGACAGACTTCTTTTCTTCCTTTAAAAGTCAATTATGCAGGTGTTATGCCAGTGATTTTTGCGAGTGCTATTTTGATGTTCCCTGCTCAGTTATTGAATATTTTAGGTTCTGCTACCGGAATGCGTTTCTTTACGGATTTCGCTGAAGCACTTGCTCGTGGTGAATTTGCCTACTATTTTATCTTCGGACTTTTGATATTTATTTTCAGTTACTTCTGGGTGTCTTTAATGTTTAAGCCAGTTCAGATTGCCGATGATCTCAAGAAAAATGGGGGCTACATTCCTGGAGTACGTCCTGGAGACCCAACCGCTAAATTTCTTGATCATATCATGACTCGTTTGACGATGGCTGGGGCACTTTCTTTGACTTTAATCGCATTGTTCCCAGATATTTTGCTCTTTAGCTATAATATACCATTCAATGTCGCCTTGTTTTTTGGTGGTACTGGTATGTTGATTACGGTGGGTGTTCTTTTGGATACTATGCGCCAAATCGAGACTTTCTTACTTCAACGCCATTATGATGGCTTTTTGAAGAAAGGTAAAATTCGTGGACGCTCTGCAGCGAGAAATAAGCAATTGATTGACTCAGCGGGTCTTCAAGATTTCTGGAGTGCTTGGAGTCCTTTATTAATACTTTCTTTAGTTTTATTTATTCTAGGAATCGCTTCTTGGTTGTTTAAATTGAATTAAACTTCCGGAATCGGTTATCCTATTCTTGTTCTTTGACTCTTCATCTTCAAAAATATGAAAGCAATTCGTACGGATTCTGAAATTTCTGCTATTGCGGAATCCTGTGAAATAGCTGCTTTGGTATTACAGGACTTAGTGCACCTGACAGTCGAAGGGATTTCCACTTACGACCTAGATCAGATCGGTAAGGAAAAGATGGCTCAATATGGTGCTAAAAGTGCCTGTTACAATTACCGTCATGGTGCTAATATATTTCCCGCTTACACCTGTATCTCCATCAATGAAGAAATTGTTCATGGGATCGGACGTATCGATAGAATGGTTCAAAATGGTGATATTGTTTCACTCGATGTGTGTGTGAGCTACAATGGATATATCGGAGATAATGCTAAAACAATTGCTATTGGTTCAGTAGATACAAAAATTGAAAACCTACTCGAAGATACGGAAAATGCCTTACGGAAAGGAATCGAGTGTGCTCGTGCGGGCAATCGAGTCGGCGATATTTCAAATGCCATTGAGTCATTTATTCGACCTAAAGGCTACGGAATTGTTCGTGACTTTGTAGGTCATGGGGTGGGCAAAACAATGCATGAATTACCTCAGATTCCAAATTTTGGCAAAAAAAATACAGGTCCTTTATTAAAGCCAGGTATGGCCCTAGCCATAGAACCAATGATTAATCTTGGATCACCCAATATACGATTTTTAGAAGATGGATGGACAGCCGTAACAGCTGATAAACAACCCTCTGCACACTTTGAACACACCGTTTTAGTCACAGACGGGGATCCAAAAATTTTAACAAAAGTGAAGAATTAACTTTTCAAATCTAATTTAACTGCTACTTTTTTCATCTTTTCTCTAATTCAATACACATTTTAACACTTTAACAGATTACAATTAAACATTATGCCACGTTTACTCGGAGTTGATATACCCGCAAATAAGAAGCTAGAATACTCGCTTCGCTACATTTACGGGATCGGACCAAAGCGCGCGAAAGACATCGTTGCGATTTCTGGATTTGATCCAGATCGTCGTGCGGGGGACTTGAATGAAGAAGAAGTGAATCAATTAGCTTCGATTGTTGCTGAGAAACAGTATGTTGTTGAAGGTGATTTACGTCGTGACCGTGTGGCTAACCTTAAGCGCTTATCAGCAATTCGTGCTTACCGCGGTATTCGTCACCAAAGAGGTTTACCAGTAAGAGGACAGAGAACAAAAACGAATGCTAGAACACGAAAAGGTGCGGTGAAGCCAGTTCGTAAATAATCGATAGAAACATTTTAAGAATTATGAGCGAAGAGGAAATTGAAAAAGAAGTCGAAGAGACAGCAAAGGTAGTTGCCGAAGCAGATACAGCTAACACTGCGGAAGCAAGTGAAGAGCCCAAGAAGGCTGAAACTGCAGAAGATCTTCTGAAAAGTGATTTAGAAGGACTTAAGATTCGAAAGGCAAAAGGAAGTAAAAACATTACCTCTGGTATCGTTAACGTCCTAGCAACTTTTAATAATACAAAGGTAACTTTCACAGACCCTAAAGGTAATGTGATTTCATGGTCGAGTGCTGGAAAATGTAATTTCCGTGGCTCAAGAAAATCAACAGCCTATGCGGCACAAGTGGTGACACAAGATGCAGGTCGTGTTGCTGTGTCACATGGAATGAAGGAAGTGGTTGTTAAATTGAACGGTCCTGGTATGGGTCGTGATTCAGCCGTCCGTGCTTTGCAATCTTTAGGAATTATCGTAACTGACATTTTGGATGTTACGCCGGTTCCACACAATGGGTGTAGACCACCTAAACGTCGTCGTGTATAAGGTGATTCTGCCACCTATACATTTATACTTCTTAAGCAGTTAAATATAAAATTAGATATTATGTCTCGATATACTGGACCAACTACTCGAATCAATCGCCGCTTTAGTCAGGCGATTTTTGCGCCTACAAAAGCATTTGAGCGTAAGCCTCACTTGCCTGGGCAACATGGGCCAAGACTCCGTCGCAAATTAAGTGATTATGCGATCGGTCTTAATGAAAAACAAAAGCTACGTTACATGTATGGGATGACGGAAAAACAATTCCGTTTGACTTTCGAGCGCGCAAAAAGCAAGCGTGGTGTAACCGGTGAAATCTTTTTGCAAATGTTAGAATGCCGATTAGATAACGTAGTGTATCGATTAGGTCTTGCAAAATCAAGAGCAGCAGCTCGCCAATTTGTGGGACACGGGCATATCGTGGTCAATGGCAAGAAAACAGACATAGCGAGTTTCAATGTCAAAGAAGGTGATGAAATTGAAGTGCGTGAACGTACATCTTCTCGTCAATTAGCCACACAAAGTTTAGAGGGAAGCCAAGCGAGAATCGTACCTGAATGGCTGAATCTAAACACAGATTCATTGAAGGCTACCGTGAATCGTATTCCTTCTGTTGATGAAACAGAGCAGAGTATCAACGTTCAGTTAATCGTTGAGTACTACAGTCGCTAATTAAATTTGTATTTAATTTTTTATTTTAACTTACATTTATATAACAATTT
>JAQCDT010000047.1 GCA_027620575.1 Verrucomicrobiota bacterium | reverse complement strand
GGAAGGGGGAAATTTCTGGTCATGTTGTAGAAGGCAATGAGCCGAAATTCGGTGTCCACGCCCCGGTCTCTAATATCAATCTCATCGAATGCTTCAAGTTCTGTAATTGGCTGACCTCGGGGGACCCCTACCAAGGGACCTACAAGCTCATCCCCAATGCCAATCCCGCAGATGATACTTTAGATCCCAATGATTATGTCGATATAGCATCGGCCATCATAGAGTTCGGCACAGTCTATACCCTGCCCACTTTTGCTGAATGGCATAAGGCCGCTTTCATGAAACCGGATGGCTCAGGCTTCAGCTTTTATTCAGATGGCTCGGGCTCGGGCAATGTTTTCACTCAAAATAAAACTCCAGAATGGTTTGAAAGTGAATATGGGGAATCTCCTAAGGATATTATGTTTGTTGGAGCAAATGCAGAGGAATTGATACGCTATTATGATGCAGAGGGCAATGAACAGATCATCACACCGCCTAAAGGCCCTGGTGGCTGGAATTCAGATTTTCAAAACTACCCATGGGCGGTAGGAAGTAGTGACCGTGAGCAGAATGGCACCTACGATATGTTTGGTAATGTCGGTGAATACTTCCAAGAAATTAGAGCTGATTCGAATTTTATTTACCCCAATGATTTTAAAGTTTTGGCTTCCTGTTATAATTTCAGAGAGGATCAATTAGGCGGTAGTGGTCTTAGTGATAACTTAAATGCAATTGAAGTATTCAGAACAAGCTACTTTGGTGGTTCATACGAATATTATTTATCTGGCATGATAAATGGTCAAAATAACGTAGGTTTACGAGTGGTTGCCCGGGGTGCGGTGCCTGCGGTGGAGCCGATGCCTGAGGTACAATGGACGATCACGGAGGGTGCGGCCCATCTACATTGGGAGAGTACCGTGGGTCGAATCTACCAAATCCAACATTCCAACAGTTTGGATACGCCCAACTGGGTGAATATCGGAGGCGGGATTCACGGCAGTGGTGGTACGGAATTTTATGTCGCTCCTGTGGATACCCAAGCGGAAAAAAACCGTTTCTACCGAGTGGTTGACTTTGATTGAGCGAGTGGGTCGAGCCTAATTCGAGCCTAAGATAACCGAGGCTCGGCCCGACTTTCCTGTACTTTCTTTTTGACAGCCTAGAGTAAGTATCTTTCTTAGTGGAGAAATATACATTACTTATTATGCAAATAGCCAACAACTCAGTCGTATCCATTCAGTACACATTAAAAAATTCTGAAGGAACCATCATTGATCAATCCTCAGAAGGGAATCCTTTAACTTACTTACACGGACATAGAAATATCATCCCAGGTCTTGAAAATGCACTTTTAGACAAATCGATTGGCGATGCACTGGATGTGAGTATTGAGCCCGAGCAAGCCTATGGGACAGTGAATCCTGCACTGATTCAAGAAGTGCCGAAAGAGCATTTTCAAGGAGTGGAAGCACTGGAAGTGGGTATGCGCTTTCAAGCAAGTACCGAGCAAGGTCCGGTACCGGTAGTGGTGACTCAAGTGGCTGATGATGTGGTCACCGTGGATGGGAATCACCCACTGGCTGGGCAAACATTGAATTTCTCAGTGAAGGTAGAAGCGATCCGTGAAGCGAGCGAAGAAGAACTCGCCCATGGACATATCCATCAATCCGGCGGTTGTTGCGGAGGCGGAGGCGACAATTCAGAGGGTGGCTCTTGTGGCTGTAGCTAATATAGCTGAATCCTAGCGAAGGACTAGGGTTTGCAGAGCTTGTGGTGCAATCGCCACTTTCACACTCTTACGCCCTTTCGTCTTGACGGTGAAGCTTGTCGCTGACTCTTCGGGATTGAAGACGGCAAGGACAATGGATCCATCTTGGTTGATGAATGCGGTGGTCCATAGAGGCGAATCTTTGCTTAAGTCGAATCCAATTCGTTGGGCATTGGGACGCACAAACTTACTGAAGTGGGCAATGGCATAGTATAAAGGTGTGTAGTACGCAGAATTTGTACCACTATCCACTAAGATCGGTGCCCCACAGAAATTAAAGGCATGGTTCGGGCCACCACGGGTATTGAGGACGAGATTCCAATCGATCCATCCTTGTAGGTTGTGATTGAAGCCTTGGATTAAGTCTCGTACATAGCGGTAGAAAGGACGGTATTTAGGATGATTCTTTTTATTTTCAGGTAAGGCCCAAATATAGCCCCAGTCGGTCGCTTCAGGACGCCAATACCAATCATCTTCGAGCATCGCCCCGATCGGTTCATCATTGCCGACATTGTCGATACACCCTTCTGAGTGGATGATCCCTTTATTAGGAAATTGTGCATGGAGCTTGTCTAGATTTTCACCGCCGACATCGATTGTGCTTTGATACCAATGAACGGCCATACCATCCACATACGAGGCGGCTTTTTCATCTGAATAAATTGTTTCGGCCCAATGCAACATCTCGTGGTCACGATTTTGGTCGAAAGCCCAGATACTCATGTCCAAGCCTGCTGCATCGAGTTTCGGCCCAAGATGCTCACCAATAAACTCACGCATCTCATCGGCTGTGAAATGGACGGATTCCCAACTGGAATTATTTCCCAAAGGCTCATTGGTCGGAGTCAAGCCCCAGATCTCTACGCCTTCTTTTTTGTAGGCCTCGATATACTTAACAAAATAATCAGCGAACACGGAATAGTATTCCTTTTTCAATTCGCCCCCATTCCAATGCTGATTGGTTTTCATCCACGGAGGGCAAGTCCATGGTGAAGCCATGATTTTAAAATCGGCCCCTTCGACCTTCAAAGCATCTTGAATCATCGGTAAAAGAAATGGGTAATCGGGCTGAATGCTGAAATGTTTCAGCTCAACATCCCCAGGTACCGGTGCATAGGTGTAATTTTTGAGAGAAAAATCACAGCTCGCAATATGGGTACGGGTCAAAGACAAATGAGCCCCTTCGGGTGAGAAATAATCCTGAAGCACCTGAGCACGCTGATCACCGGACAACTCACTGAGCGAATGAGCACCTGCCTCAGTAAAGGCACCACCAAATCCCACGATGCTTTGGAAACGCTCCTCTGGATTCAAGGTGATAGTGACATCGGTTTGGGCAAAGCCATTCATCGCATCGACAGTGGCCAGACGATCACCCGAGCGTGCGGTCTGGTAGATTTCAGTGGTTTGGGAAGTGGCAGATAGATTAGACAAAGTCACAAGAGAAAGAGGTAAGATTAAAAATAGGAGTTTCATACTGTAAAATTATGCAAATTCCGACTCAAAACCGCTACGGACTGAATGTCAAAACAATTTAGCCTGATCGATGAAAAACAGAATTAAAAAACAGAAGTGAGACGCTAAACCGTGGCAAGGATAAGTTGTTCAACCGAGTTGGCGTAGAGGCCGTCGGTGCGATTTTGAAAGTAGCGTTTTTGAACCTCTTCTGAAGTGATGTGTTGCACGGAACGGAATCCGAGGTCTAAGAGTTTTTGAGCGAGGGCTTGGGGATGGTATGAACTGACAAAGGGTTCGCCACCGGCACTGGCGATTTGTTTAAATTCGTTCAAGAGCTTAGCTTCTTTTGCTTCTAGGGTGTCTTGTGGGACAATGTAGGAAACAATGAATTGAGTGCCTTCAAAGCAATACAGAATAGCTTGTAAGATTCGATCAAACACTGGGCCTTCTATGTATTGTGTGACTCCGAAGAGAGTCATAAAGCTGGGTTTACTTGGGTCGTAATCGTGATTGAGCAGTGCTTGGAATAAATCATCGGTTTTAAAATCGACTGGGCAGAATTGGAGGTTGTGCGGTTTAGGGTAAAGGCATTGCGAGAGGATTTCTTCTTTGAGTTCTAATAAAGTCCATCGATCCAGTTCAAATATTTGCACGCCTTGAAATTCGTGTCGTGCTTGATAGGCAAAGCAATCTAAACCTGAACCGAAGAGAATACATTGGTCATAGCCCGCTCGAGTGAGTTCTAGGAATCGATCACTGGCATAACGGGAACGAAGCAGGACACTTGATTGGGCACCGTTAATTAAATCGGAAGACAGCGAACGATAAGATTTAAGCACATTTTGCTGAGCAAAAATGTGTGCAAGTTGTACGGTTATGGGATCGGAATAAATCTTTGGCTCTTGTCCACCGAGGTGATGTTCTGCCTTAAGCTGATTCACAATGATTGCTGTTGGGCTGATCAAATCTAAATCTAAAGAAGTCATATTATGCTATGCCTGATTGTAGATTGCGAAAAGCTTAAGGCTGCCATGACTATTCGGTGTCGGTGTTAGTGTCGGTGTCGGTGTTGTTTTTAGCCTGTGCCACTTTCCAAGTAGTGGGATTTCCGTGCTTGTCTAATTGAGAGACAGCAAGCCCTGTGCGATAAATTCCGAGGGTAATCCATCCATCTTGAACTAACACACTACCGATATCATTAGTGGTATCAGCAATGAGTGCGGTTTGCCAATGGTTTAAATTATAGTCTGCATCGAAGTGTGCCCAAGCGAGTCCGGCACGAGTGCCCACCCACAAAGTATCCCCCGCTTTGTTCCCAGAAGCAAAGAGCTGTGCATTACTGTTATTGGGGAATCCTTCCGTTTCACTATTCACGGTGGTCCATTTGGATAGTTGAATTTGGTCGTCATCGATGGCTTCGATTTGTGCCCATGAGATGCCTCCGCCATTAGTTCCGATGATGATACTACCCCCTACTGTTTTTTTTGTGATAAAAACATCCCAAATATGATCTGAAGCAAGGCCTTTAGAAACATCGTAGTATTGCCAATGGATGTGATTCTTTTCGATTAATCCAACGACTAAGCCATGGTCGGTAGTACCGACTAAAATAATGTCTTTATCTTGGTTGCCCGTTGCATATATCGAGCTGATTGAGACTACACCAAGACCGAGATTTGTCCATTCGCTGGGTTGCCCTTTTCGATTCAATGTGCTTACCCATAAACCTTGGTCCGTTGCTATGTACATTTTAGCTTTATCAAGACTGTGCGAATGGGTGCGAGCAATATGAATGCTGCGGATATGGTCTTTTAGAGAATTTAGATTATCATGAAGAAACTCTAAGCGAGTGGCTGTCTTCCAAGGACCAAACCCTGGCTCATTTCGATTATATCGAGCATAAGAAACACCTCCATAGGTGGCGACATAGAGCATAGCGTCTTCTTTGTCATAATTTTTTAGATCCATAAAACGAACATGATCACTTTGCATGGCAGGCGTATCGCTTGTATCAACAACTTCCCACTGTTCTGGAAAGCACGCTCGAGAGTCACTGGTCCCCCAATTAACACCATCTCCATCTGTCCCAACAAAATAAGTGATGCCAGCTTGAGCATGAGAGTCGATCAAAACAGATAAGACACACCCATTGCTGAGTTGTTTGTTTTGAAAATTAGATGCACTTTGTTTGCTATCTGAAAAATCTTTATTGGTTGAATCGGAAGAGTTCATTGCTTTGGGAAATTCAATTACATTTCGGATACTCGGATACTCGGATATTCTAGCTCATTCGGATCTTTTCATTCTTTTGACCGAAGCATAGAAAATTTAAATTGGCAGTAAACGGGAGGGTTTAAGAGAGAGTTCATCTGAGGTCGTTATGACCTTAAACTTAAGAGCTCTGAGAAGGAACATTTATTCCAAATTTACTAAAATCGCTGAAGAAAAATTTGGAATAAAACACAGAGTAAGAACTTCTAATAACCAGTAGGTCTGAAACTGAATCCAAAACGATGCATACACACGATAATCCGAATGAAAATTCTCATGAAGAAAAACTGAGGTATGAGCGTGAGAAAGCCATCACACCCTAAAGATGCATCTCAACAAAAGGGTTCTAACATGCCTAAGCCCATGTCAGAAAGTAGAGGTAGTTATATTCCAAGCCCAAGTGCGGTCAAATTTTCGCAACCTAGTTCCAAACCTTCGACTAAAGTTTCAAAAAAGTCATAATCGACTAAAACTCGATTATTGATTTTGGGTTGTTCTAGTTACCAAATGCCGTTGTCGCCTGGTTTGAGGGACTGTGCGAAGGCCACGAGGAGCTTCACGGTGTTCTCAATATCTTCGAGATCAACCATTTCACTGGGTGTGTGCATATAGCGAAGTGGAATGGAGAGCAGTCCGGTAGCGATGCCTGATTGGGCGACTTGAATCACTCGAGCATCTGTGCCAGTGGGTCGAGCATCCGCTTCCACTTGATGAGGGATGCCTTGGGCTTCGGCTAGAGCTTTGAGTTTTTTGAAAACGATTGGGTTGATGTTTGGACCTTTGCAAATAATCGGTCCGCCGCCTTGGACAAACTTGCCGTACTTTCGGTTATCGCAATTCGGTGAGTCGGTTGCGTGTCCCACATCCACGGCAATGGCGAAATCTGGATTTTCGGAAAAGGCTGCGGTGATCGCACCCCGAGTACCAATCTCTTCTTGTGTGGTGGCGACACCAATCACTTTTGCCTGAAGCGAATCTGCATTGTTTTTGCGTTCTTCTGCGAGACGACGAATGGCTTCGAGTATAGCGTAAGCCCCTGCTTTATCATCAAAGGCACGTGCGACACCGACTGTGCCATTGATCAGTTCAAAACTCTGATCATAAACGCCCGCGTCCCCAATCGAGACAAGGGCCTCGGCTTCGGCTTTGCTCTTCACGCCTATGTCTATCCATATTTCGTGGGTCTGTGGAACTTTCTTTCGGTCTTCTGGGCTCATTAAGTGTATCGCTTGCTTGCCCGTTACTCCCTTGACCACTCCTTTTTCCGTAAGAATAGCAATGCGTCTTCCTGAAATAATACTGAGGTCGTGTCCGCCTAGGGTCTCAAAGTAAAGAAAGCCTTTGTCATCGATATAGGTGATGAGGAGACCCAGTTCATCAATATGTCCGGCAAAGAGCACACTTGGATCACCCTTTGGATTAATCGTAGCAAAACGATTCCCCATGATATCTTTACGGTAATCGTCGGCAATTGGCTCTATCCAATTATCGACTACGGCTTGTGCTTCATATTCACACCCTGTAGGTGAACGTGCATCTAGGAGTTCATTTAAAAATTTAGGTACGGACATATTATAGAATAAGGTTTAATCAGCAATTTAACTAAAAAAAATCGCTTATTGAGCAGAGTCAATAAGCGATTGGATAAAGCGTGTCGTTGGAGACCAGATTTAAAGCGCTTCGTTGTCTTTTTCTTCAGTACGAATACGTATTGCTGACTCGACTGGCAGGACGAAAATTTTGCCGTCTCCGATTTTACCCGTTTTAGCACTAGTGATGATCGCTTCGCTTGCTTTAGCGACTACATCGTCTTCCACTACTGCTTCGATAATGGTTTTTGGGAGAAAATCGATAGTGTATTCACTACCACGATAAATTTCCGTGTGTCCTTTTTGACGACCATAGCCCTTGGCTTCAATTACAGTCATGCCAGATACGCCGACTTCTTCTAAAGCGGCTTTTACGTCCTCAAGTTTAAAGGGTTTGATAATAGCTTTTATTAATTTCATAGAATTTAATATATAGGTTTAAATGACGGTGACAAGTTCAGATATCAGTCAAAATTATAAGCGTTTTCACCGTGTTCAGCTTCGTCAAGACCGATGGTTTCGGTTTCTTCGGTGACTCGTAATCCAGTCACTAGCTTACAAATAGTGATAATGATGATTGTGGCGATAGCAGACCAGGCGACTACTGTGACAACACCGATTGCTTGTACTTTGAGTTGAGCAAGTGCGTTAAAATCGACACCACCGTTTCCACCGAATGCGTCTGCCGCTAAAAAGGCCACGAGCAAAGTTCCAAGGATACCACCCACTCCGTGCACAGCAAATACGTCTAGTGAATCATCAATTTTTAAAGCACCTTTGATAATTCCACACATAAAGTAACAGATTAAGCCAGCAGAGAAACCAATGATGATCGCGCCAATTGGGCCAACGCTCCCTGATGCAGGTGTGATAGTTGCAAGTCCCGCAATGGTACCAGTAACGATTCCAACTAGACCTGGCTTGCCGTTCTTTTTCCATTCGATAAGCATCCAAGTTAAACTGGCAACTGATGCAGAGATATGTGTGACGAGTAAAGACATGGCCGCTTGACCATCCGCAGCGAGTTGGCTACCGGCATTGAATCCGAACCACCCTACCCAAAGCATCGAAGCTCCAATCATAACCAGACCCGGTTGATGTGGAACGGATAAACGATCGGGAAAACCTTTTCTCGGCATGAGAACTTTTGCTAAAATTAAAGCTGAAATACCTGCAGTCGCATGAACGACTAAGCCACCAGCGAAATCAATCACGCCCATCTGAGAAAGCCAGCCTCCGCCCCATACCCAGTGAGTTACAGGTGCATAGACTAAAAAGAGCCATAGCCCAGTGAACAAAAGGACTGCGGTGAATTTCATACGCTCAACAAATGCGCCGATAATCAACGCAGGGGTAATGATAGCAAATGTCATTTGGAAGCCAACAAAGAGCAATTCAGGGATAGTTCCACTGACAGAATCTTGATTGATTCCACTGAGAAAAGCTTTTGAAAGATCGCCGAAGTAGGCATTGCCCTCAGTGAAAGCGATACTGTAAAGACAGATGACCCAAAGAATGGATGCTAAACAAGCAATCGCCACATTGTGCATCAAGACCGATAGGTAGTTTTTAGAACGAACAAGGCCTCCGTAAAATAGAGCGAGTCCAGGAAGCGTCATGAATAAAACTAAAGCGGTTGCAGTGATTATCCATGCAGTGTCGCCTGAGTTGATAGCCGGTCCATCGGATGCAAAAAGCATAG
>JAQCDT010000046.1 GCA_027620575.1 Verrucomicrobiota bacterium | reverse complement strand
GATCGAAATTATTCTGTTTTAGGATATTTAAATGTTCGCCCACGGACAACTTATTTAGCTCGCTTAAGAAATCCCAACAAGTTGATGCCTGATTATTATAAGAAGCCGTATGCCTACAAAGCTTATAAAGACCGCTATGGAAGTTCTCAAGCTACTTCAGGAGATCATTCTCATTCAAACTCACACTACGACGAATCACATTCAGCACATTAATTTTTAAACTATTATGTCTTCGGATACTACAAATTGTTCAATAGATTCGGCTCAACAAGCGCTTCTCGATAAAGTGGCACCTGCGACTTTAAAAGAGCAGGAGTTAGTGACCAATAATCGAGATTTTAGTTGGGTGACTAACAAAATCTGCAAAATTGTTGAATCCAACACACCGAATTGGTGGTGGGTTTGCATGACTGTTGCGTTATTAACCGCATCGTTCACATTGATGGGTTTAATTTGGCTTGTCAGTACAGGTGTAGGTGTTTGGGGACTCGCAAATCCTATCAATTGGGGGTGGGCGATTGTGAACTTCGTTTTTTGGATCGGTATTGGTCATGCAGGTACTTTGATTTCTGCCATCTTGTGCTTACTTAAACAAGGGTGGAGAACTTCAATCAACCGTGCAGCTGAAGCGATGACTATTTTTGCGGTTGTTTGTGCGGGTATCTTTCCATTGTTTCACGTTGGTCGTGTATGGTTTGCTTGGTGGTTATTTCCACTTCCAAACGCAAACTTGATTTGGCCACAGTTTAGATCACCTCTTGAATGGGATGTGTTTGCCGTTTCTACCTATGGAACCGTGTCGGTCTTATTCTGGTACATGGGAATGATCCCAGACCTGGGTATTCTAAGAGACCGTGCCGTGCAACGATTGACCGCAGGTATTTATGAAGAAACATCTAAATTAAGAGCGTCTATGGCACGCATTGCAGATGTCTTTAGAAAGTATTTCTATGGTGTTCTTGCAATGGGCTGGCGAAATGCAGGTAATCATTGGCGTAATTATGAAATGGCCTACTTATTATTAGCTGGTCTCTCGACTCCTTTGGTGCTTTCAGTGCATACGATCGTTTCTTTTGATTTCGCTGTAGCAGTTTTACCTGGCTGGCACACAACAATTTTCCCACCTTATTTCGTAGCCGGTGCGATCTTTTCGGGCTTTGGTATGGTGCTTACATTAATGCTTCCTCTGCGAGCTCTTTACGGATTGCATGATTTAATTACTCAGAGGCACATTGATAATATGTGTAAGATTTGTTTGGGTACAGGTTCCATTGTTGGCTATGCCTACATTATGGAATTCTTTATTGCTTGGTATGGTGCAAATCCATACGAGAGCTTTGCCTTCATCAATCGTGCATTTGGTCAATATTCCTGGGCGTACTACATAATGTTCTCCTGCAATGTGTTCACTCCTCAGTTGTTCTGGTTCAAATCAGTTAGGGAAAATGCGTCTTTAGTATGGATTATGTCTATCTTGATTAATGTTGGCATGTGGTTTGAACGTTTTGTGATTACAGTAACTTCATTAGCCAATGACTTCTTGCCGAGCAGTTGGGGTTACTATTCACCAACTATTGTCGATGTATTCACCTTTGCTGGCACGTTTGGTTTGTTCTCAACTTTATTCCTTATGTTCTTACGATTTTTACCTCTCATGCCAATTGGTGAAATTAAATTTGTTATGCCTCAAGCGGATCCGCATGGGCATCATGAGGATGGAAAGGAGTCACACTAATGTCAGAAGAAATTTATGGTATGGTTGCTAGTTTTAAGGACACTCCGTCCCTATATCATGCAGCAGAAAAAGTACGTGATGCTGGTTTTAAACACTGGGACACTTACTCATCATTTCCGATCCATGGAATGCCAGAAGCACAAGGACAGGCTCGTTCTAAAGTACCTATCTTTACTTTTGCTGGTGGCTTAACAGGCTTAACACTAGGAACAACAATGGTCTGGTATATGAATGCCTTTGATTATCCCTTGATTGTAGGTGGCTATCCGTTCTTTAGCCCTGTTTTCCCATTTCCGGTGATGTATGAGTTAACTATTCTTCTTGCTGCGTTTGGCACATTAGGAGGTATGTTTATAATGAATTTACTGCCCCAGCATTACAATTCATTGTTTAATTGTGCGAAATTTTTGGAGGTTTCAGATAATCGTCTTATGATCGCAATCGAGGCCAAAGACGGACAGTATGATCCTATAGCAACAAAACAATTTTTAGAATCCATTGGAGGTTTCGATATAGAGGAGGTTAAGGCTTAATTTATCATGCGTACATTTTTAACCATTTATGTTTTAGTCATAGCTGTCACTGTATCTATTTTAGGATTCAGAGGCTCTCTCACCGAAAAAGAACCGGTAGAAGTATTCAATGATATGGATCGTCAGGCAAAGTATAAGCCTCAGGCGGAAAATTCATTTCATGCCAATAGGCAAAATGATCGCTTACCACCTAAGCTTACAATGTCTCGAGGCAACGCCCTAGATGTTAAGAATGTTTTTAATCCTGAATTCACCGCAAAATCTGCATCTGAGGAATTAGTCCTTTCTGGAAAAGGTGCTAATGGTGAATTTTCCGATATTTTCCCATATTCAGTAGATTTCGAACTGATGCAATACGGACAAGAGAGTTATAATATATTTTGTATGACTTGTCATGGTGTCGCTGGTGATGGTAATGGTGTGACAAAACCCTATGGTATTTTAGCAACTTCTTATCATGATGATCGCTTAAGAGATGCTCCTGATGGATACATTTATGATGTGATCACAAACGGTAAAGGGTTGATGTATGGCCTCAAAGATCGTTTATCGAATAAACAGAGATGGGCTATCGTGCTTTATTTAAGGGCTTTGCAACGTTCGCAGAGTGCATCACTTGAATCACTATCTACAACAGAAAAATCAGAATTGGGGCTATAAACACTATGAGTGATCAAAAAGATATTCAGAAAATAAATTCTACCGGTTTTTTTGCATTGGTAATTGGCTTAGTCGCTTTGGCATGCTCATTGTACGGAATATTCTCAGGGCTTGAATCAGAAGATCCTGCAAGAGGTTTTTTAAGTTGGTTAATTGGCTTATCCTTTTGGTTATCCATCGCACTTGGCTTACTCTTTATTACTCAGATATGGTACGTATTTCATGCTCGCTGGCCTACAATCATTCGTCGTCAATGCGAACATTTCCTAAGTGTATTTCCTTGGTTATTTCTTTTGTTCATACCTTTATTTGTCATTCCTCAAATGATTGGCGATCCAGGTGTTTTATGGAAGTGGCTTGATGGCACGAACCTATTACCTGGTGGCCAAGGCATCGTAGAGGATGACCCATTGTATCAATGGAAGTCCATTTATCTTAATTCAAATGCTTTCATTACACGAGCGGTTATTTATTTTTCAGTGTTCATCGGCTTGTCTTATTTTTTAAGAAAATGGTCCTTTGATACGGATATAACTGGTGACATTGAAAATACACATAAGGCAAGACGCTTGTCTTCCGTTGGACTATTTTTACTTGCGACTGCATCGACCCTTGCTGCTATTGATTGGTTTAAATCATTAGATTACCATTGGTTTTCTACGATGTATGGTGTTTGGTTTTTTGCTGCTTCGATGCGTGCTGCCTTAAGTGCGATCTTGATTTATTGCATTATTGTTTCTGCTAAAGGTTACATGAAGGGTACTTTCAAACAGGCACACCGTTACGATCTAGGTTGTATGATGTTAGCATTCACCATATTTTGGGCCTACATCTCTTTTTCTCAGTATTTCCTGATCTACAATGCAAACATCCCAGAAGAAACCTATTGGTACAATATTCGAGAACATGATGGCTATGGTGTGAAAAACTCATGGTGGGCAATCAGCCTTCTTTTAATTTTTGCCCATTTTGTAATACCATTTCTTCTGTTACTTTGGTATAAGACCAAGGTGGTTGTTAGCCGACTCATCTTTGTTTCAGTATGGATATTAGCGTTTCACTTGATTGACCTATATTGGAATTTGATACCAGGTAAGGTGATTGATGCGACTGCGACCCATGGTTATTATATTCGACAATTTTCCGTTGAGATTTTTGACATTACAGCAATTATAGGGATAGGAGGTATATGCATTTGGTCAGTTTGCCGAAGTATGCTGAAAGCAGAGCCGATTCCTATTAAAGATCCGAATATACTAAAATCCCTTAATCATTCAGAATAATTTCCACTATTATGAAAAAAAATAACTTTAATTTTTCATCATTATTCTCATTTGTGTTTGGAGGATTAGCAATCTTGGTCTTTCTCTTAATTTTAGTCGTGACTTATTTGCCGAACAAGCCACAAAGCGTTGATGCTGCATTAAAGGTACAGCGAATCAATGATGCAGAAACCATTCGTGCCGAGGGAGTAAAAAAGCTTAATCTACTTGAGCTTAATAATGATGCGTCGGCAAAAATCCCTATTGGAAGAGCGATGGAACTCATTCTTAGCGAATATCGTCCAAACTAATTCAAAATTTAAATTTAAAAGTTAATTTCGTTTATTATGTCTCAGCCTTCAACTGAAAGTTCTTACGATATACGATATGAATTAAAAAGCTCTATAAATAAGGCCGCTTTCTATTTCATCATATCGGCCATCACATGGCTGACCTTGAGTTCTTTATTTGCCGTCATCGGAGGTATTAAGTTTATTAATCCAGACTTTTTAAGTGCCTATGAGGGTTTTACTTTTGGGCGTATTCAGGCTATGCTGAATAGTACGCTCATCATGGGTTGGTGTAGTAATGCGATATTTGCTGTCGCTTTTTGGATAATGGCTCGCTTATCCAGTACCTCCATTAAACATGGTGGCATCTTACTCATTGCAGGGGTTATTTGGAATATTGCACTTACTCTTGGCTTAATCGGTATTTTTATTGGCGATCTTACTGCCTTTGCTTGGATGGAATTTCCTAGCTACACATCAGGGATATTCTTATTAGCCTACACCTTGATCGCCGTTTGGGGGATTGTCGCATATTTCAATAAGGAAAATGATTATTCTTATGCTTCTCAATGGTATATTTTAGGCGGTCTTTTATGGTTTCCATGGATATTTGTCATCGGGCAATTTTTCTTAAACTGGTTTCCAGTTCGCGGTGTCCTTCAATCGAT
The DNA here is from genome assembly GCA_027620575.1 of Verrucomicrobiota bacterium. GTDB lineage: Bacteria > Verrucomicrobiota > Verrucomicrobiia > Opitutales > Coraliomargaritaceae. The sequence continues at coordinate 3,710 of JAQCDT010000046.1, read as the reverse complement.
TATTCATGCATGGTATATCAATAATATTTTTTATTTGTGGTTATGTCCAATTGCTTTAGGCGCTTGCTATTATTTTATTCCGAAATTATCCAGCACGCCAATACGTAGTTACCATATGTCGGCATTAGCATTTTGGTCATTCGTACTTTTTGCCTCTTGGTCAGGAATGTCGTATTTAATTGGTGCTCCAGTACCTGTATGGCTAACCACTACTTCAATTGTTTTCGCAATTGCTTTAGTCATTCCAGCTTTGATTTTCTATGTGAATCTTATTGGCACTGCTTTTGTTAATCCAAATCAGTTAAAAAATAAATTAGCGCTTAAATTTATTACTTTTGGTAGTGTCGCATTTATCGTGCATCTTTTTATAAAAATGGTGCTTACATTTTCTTCGATAGATTCAGTTGCTCATTTTACAATGATTTACGAGGCGCATCACTGGCAACTCATCTATGGCTTCTTTAGTATGATTTTCTTCGGTGCTTTTTATTACTTAGTCCCAACCTTACTGAATCATTCTTTCAAATCCTACTTTCTGCCCAATCTCAATTTCTTACTTTCAGCACTCGGTATCATTATACTGTTAATCGCTCTTTATGTCGGCGGATGGCAACAGGGCACCCAGTACAATACGGCCGAAATATCCTTTCTAGAGATTGCTAATAATTTAACTTTGTGGATGCAATTAAAGTTGGCTGGGCTAATCATCCTTTTTATAGCTAATGTGCTTTTCGCATTCAATCTTAGTACCTTACTTTTGTGTAAGCTCTTAGATGCTTTGCCTAATTTTTCTAACGATAAGCTTAATCAAAATACCTAATTAATATTATGAAACATTTCTCAGTCTTATTATTTGGTATCTTTATCGTCCTAACATCCTCGTTTTTAGGATTAATTTCCTCGAGCCTTAACCAACTGGGTAATCTCAAACAATCCACAGAAAGTTTAGAATTAAACGATGCAGGTGAACCGACCTTGGTGGAGGGTGATCCTCTATATCCAATGAAATTATCTGGCTTGTCCGAACAAGGTCATCAAGAATATATCCAACTCGGTTGTGTGAACTGTCATTCACAGCAAGTACGCAGAGAGGAATTAGGGAAGGATTTAGAAAGAGGTTTTGGACAAAGAGTCTCGGTACCAAGAGACTATATTATGCAATCGAATGTCTTACTTGGATTTTCTCGAATTGGGCCAGACTTATCCAGTGTAGGCGCTAGAAAGAATGATATAAATTGGCATTTACTACATCTATATAATCCTCAAATTACATCACCAGGTTCATTAATGCCACCATTCCCTTTTTTATTTGAAGCCGTTGAAATCAGCGAAACTATTGCAACGGATAACGCATTAGTATTTCCTGAAAATAGTGAATATTCACCTAAAGAAGGTATAGCGATTATTCCAACAAAAAGAGCCATCGCATTAGTTGAATATTTAATAAACCTTGATATTAATTATAACTTGCCTGAAGCAGTAGTAACAAAAAATGACACAGGAGAATAAAAAAGAAGAGAATTCTAATGAATTGCACGATGAAGCAATTCAAGAGATTCATCAGAATTTAATTGAGAATAAAGAATTACCGAAGGAAGGATTTTCTTTTCTTCCAATTGCTTTAATATTTTTATTTGCTGGCGTTTGTTTCTGGGGTGGAATTCATATCGTAACTCAAGGAGGTGAATTTAGATGGGATGGTTATCACCCAGATTTCGCTGAGAAACACAATGCTGTAGCAATTCCCGAAAAGTCTTTATTTGAGATAGGAGAAAAGGTCTTTTTAGCACAGTGCGCACAATGCCACCAAAACAATGGTCTTGGTGTTGCCGGAGTTTACCCTCCTTTAGTTAGATCATCTTGGGTATTAGATCACCAAGAAGTATTAGCACGGATTCTGATTAATGGAATGAATGGAAAAGTGATTGTCTTAGGTAAGACCTATAATGGAAATATGCCAGCTTTTGGACCCTCAGGTCTTAACTTGAAACCCAAACAAATAGCGGGTGTTTTGACTTATATCAGACAAGAGTGGGGCAACACTGGATCTGAAGTCACTGAAGAAACCATGAAGAATTATATGGCAATGTACAATGCTCGTACAACTCCATGGACTGCAGAAGAGCTTTATGTAGACATTTCACCTGAGCCTGTGGCACCAGTAATCGAATCAAATCCAGAAAGTACCGATGAAAATAATTCGTTGGACACTCATGACGAAGGAGACAATACTGACAGCAGTCATTCTAGTTTGATTATTTCTGATAAAGAGCAATCCTAATACCGTATGCTGAAAGCTAGCGATTTTTTTACCTTATCAAAAGATTTCCCTTTCAAAGATTCTTTTCTATTAAATGATGCGCCATGGGGGTGGGTAACAAAAATTAAAGATGCACTCGCGAATTTTTCTTTTGAAGAATCGAGTATAGAAATACCTCCACATTTATCAATTAGAGGAAAAGTTTATATACATCCGACAGTCAAATTACCTGCCTTTGGAAGTATAGGAAAAGATACTGAGCTTAGACCAGGGGTCTATATTCGAGGCAATGTTATTGTTGGCGAATCCTGTGTCTTAGGTAATTCTTGTGAATTTAAAAATTCTTTAATTTTAGATAGGGCACAAATACCTCATTTTAGCTATGTTGGGGATAGCGTTATAGGAAATAAATCTCACTTAGGAGCAGGTGTTATTTGCTCTAATCTCAGATTAGATCAGAAAAACATTAAAGTATTTAATCTAGAAAGAAAAAGCTATGACACCCAAATGCGTAAACTAGGAGCTATTGTAGGAGATGGAGTCGAGGTCGGTTGTAATGCCGTTTTAAATCCTGGAAGTTTGCTTTTAGCTAACAGTCTAGTCTATCCAAATACCACATTCAGTGGCACTTTAAATTCGGGTGAAATCGCTCATAACGAACAAAAATTAAAGATTACACGCTTTAAATCATTATAAGTGAGATTGTCAGACTAGTTATTGGCTCATGGATATAGAGAAAAGAGATTTTAATGCTATTATCAAAGCAATACAAGAAGACGATTCTCGGTATAGCAGTGGGGCATATTACTTTTTAAGAGAGGCACTTGATTATACGATAAAGGATTCATTCGATACCGAAACTTCGTCTCGACTATCCCAACATATTTCAGGACAAGAATTACTTGAAGGAATTAAACATTATGCGCTAGACCGTTATGGACCTATGGCCTATGAACTGTTCAAAAGCTGGGGAGTGAACAATTGCAAAGACTTTGGCAACATTGTCTTTAACTTAGTCGATTGCCAAGTACTCGGCAAAAATGAAAACGACTCACCAAAAGATTTTGAAAAGGGCTACAATTTTAAGAAAACATTTCAAGAGCCATTTGCTCCAAAAAGTGACATAACTTTGAAAAAACCACGACTATATTAGCCAATTCCAAGAAGGGAATACTATAGATTTAATACAAGCTATTGTATTTGGTTGAATTTTTTTCTTCTTAACTGAATTGCCATTTCTAAAGCTTTTTCTTCTCCATATTTCTTGATTGAGAAAGATGTTGATTTTTGTACTTTTGGTTCAGGCCTCCAACTGACTGTATAACAATCATACGATTTCCCATTACTGGCTTTTTTCGATGTCCGACTTACTCCGAGAACACCAGTCGTATTTCTCTTATCTTTTGTGACCACTCTCCGTTTAGTCGGTTTTTTGGGAATCTTGCTTATC
>JAQCDT010000045.1 GCA_027620575.1 Verrucomicrobiota bacterium | reverse complement strand
AACGAGCACCTTCAAAACTAAAAGGTAGCACAAAAAACCCTAAGGTGATTGCCTGAGTTTTTTTCGCCAATTCTGCCACTAATAAAGAAAAGGCACTTCCGACTCCACCACCCAAGCCCGCTACAAGAATAATTACATCCGCATCTTCTAGCCACGAGCTGATCACTTCACGATGCAAGTGAATTGCTTGTTTCGCAAGATCGACATCGCCGCCGCAACCGAGTCCTCGACACAATTCCTTTCCTATCAAATGCGATTCGACTGTTTGCATACCCGACAGTGCTTTAGCATCCGTGTCTAATAAATAACAGTCCACTAAGCCGTTTGATTGTTGGTCAAAAGCATTGACTATGTGCGCGCCCGCTCCTCCTAAACCTAATATTTTTACTTTAATTGCTACATCGTTCATCACACACTTAATCTATTGTAAATTAACCTGCTTGGGTAAAAATTTCCTCAATAGATTTCCCAGAATATTATTGGTATTTTTACTTTGTTTCTCTTCAAAAACTCCTAAGGCGAAAAGCAGTAAGCCTAAAGTCGTGCTATATTCAGGAATATTGAGATCTTTATCAATATTCCATGTGCATTCACCTTTCGTGCATTTCAAATCAAATACTTTTTCTGCAATGACCTCAATCCCTTCCATTCTTGAAGTACCTCCAGTTAAGACCACCCCCGATCCGATTTCACTTGGATTATATAATTTTGCCTCCTCTAACGCTTCTCTTACTAATTCAAACAGCTCTTTAATTCTCGATTCTACAATTCTATTCACTGATATCAGAGGAATTTTTCTGTCCCCAATACTCTGATTGCCAACCAACCAAGCACTCGCATCCGTATTTTGCTTCGCATGTGACGCTAAGCCTTCTCGCAGTTTTAAACTATCCGCCAATTGAACACTTGTCCTCAAACCCATACTCAAATCATTCGAAATATGATCCCCACCCACAGGGATGACCCCAGTATAGACGACATAACCATCTTTGTATAAAGCAAAATCACTAGTCCCACCACCAATATCTATGACTAAGGCACCCGCTTTTTTCTCACTCTCTTGTAGCAACGCATTTCCACTCGCAATAGACGAAACTATCACATCCTCGACCACTAAAGGAATTCCCATAATCACCCTAAGGCTATCCTGTAAAATTTTATTATCGGCATGAATCGCCCAGAAACCCACTTGCAATCGCTTACCTTCCATATGTATCGGGTTTTCTACTTTTTTTCCATCTACAGAGAAAGGGTTTTGAATATAATGAATGAAACTGCGTCCTTCAGGGAGCTGGGGACGCCGTGCATCCTCTTTCGCTTTTTCAACATCCGCTTTTGTGATAATTCCATTGGAAGCACCCACATTAGTCGTTCCAAAATTAAAGACGCCTGCTAAGTGCTGCCCAGTTTGAGCTAAATATATCTCCTCAATCTCGGTTCCAGCTTCAGTTTCTGCCTGCAAAATCGCATTATGGACAATTTGTCCAGTCACTTGCAAATCCTCAATAACACCCTTTTTGACACCATTCGATTGCACAGAATAGCTCCCAATGATATTCAAAGAAGAATCACTAGAAATCTCTCCAATAATTATGGCGATTTTTGATGTGCCTATTTCAATTGCTCCGACAATTTTCGAATGTCCCATTATTCAGTTAAGATGATCTTTTTTTGAAAAAAAATAAAGATTAGAATCAATTATTCTTACCCTCCTTAAATTCAACAGCCGCTGAATCTCTAAGCGACAAATCCACTCGCTCTACTTCTGGATTTCCGCTCCCATTTATATACGATAGAATATAATTTAAACGTGCTATCTGCCTAGGATAATCCTTATAGGCACTGAATAAAATGCGAGGAATCAAACCACTATTCACTTCAATGATTTGCCCAGGAAACTCTGAATCACCCGAAAAATTCTCAAGAGAGATAGATTGCAAACGTAAACGTTCAATTAATCCCTCCTCTTTCAATAAATTCATTAATGGAGATACATGATCTAATCCATTGATGGGAAGGTATTTTTGATTTGAATGCCGATAAGGGATTAAATAGGGCAATTCATTTATAACCGTTTCAGAATAACCCACACCTTCATAGACAAGGCCCGATTCTCCAACACATCGCAAAAAATCAACCCCCTCGCTTGTTTGCATTTTTAACTTAAAGATAGGAACCTCTTCCTTGAGCTCTACCCTTAAAGCATCTGGGAAAACTCGGATGACTTCTGCTTCAAGCACCTGATCAAATCGCTCCAAACTGTGCTTCATTTCGAAGATATTAATATCCATCAATTGCATATTGCGATTTATTTGAATCACCCCACTAAGCCAAGCTTCATCCAAGACGCCATCCGTATAAAAAAGCACCTTTTTCACATAGTCTCCACTATTTTTTGAGACTGTATCTTTTTCTGAACCAATCCCCTGAAAAACAAAATCTTTTAAGAAGAAAAATACCGCAATGAAACTTAAGGAAAAGAAAGCCCATTTGATAAATGGCCGTATTCTTCGATAAACTGAAGCAAATGTAGTAATTCGACTGGATTGAACATTGGCATCTCTTAAATTATGCCAACTTTGATCACTCTTGTAGGTCACAGACTTATTACTTTTCTTCGGAAACTTCATTGAACCGTAATTTATAGAGCATTAAATCGCTTTATTCCATAAGAAATCATTGTTTCAATTAAGGAATTGAAATCAATCCCTTTGGCCGCAGCCGATTTAGGCAAAAGACTCTGAGGAGTCATCCCAGGAAGTGTATTCACTTCTAAAAAATACGGTGTATCGCCTTCTAATATAAAATCAATGCGGGCAAAGTCTCGACAGTCACAACTTTTAAAAATTGCTTCCGCTTCCGATTGAATTCTATCCGTAATTTCATCGGGTAATTCCGCAGGACATAAATACTCCGTAGAGCCAGAAAGGTACTTTGTATCATAATCATAACACTCTTTTGAATACTTGATTTCAACAATCTCCAAGGCTTGACCATCCAGTAGCCCTATAGTTAATTCTCGACCCTTTAACCTACGCTCAACCATCCAATTGCCTGAATTTATTTTGGATAAAGCGACTCCCATAGACGAACGATTCTCAATTAGACTCAAACCACAACTACTTCCAGAATCCCTCGGCTTAAGCACGAGCGAGCTTCCTAATTTTTGAATAATATCATCGGCAAGGGGTATTGTATTTGCATCAAAAAAAAGCGACTCTGCCGTCTTGATTCCCAAAGCTTCCACACGTTCTTTAGCCAAAATTTTATCCATACACAAAGCACTTGAAACCGCATTGCTACCGACAAACTCAATCCCTCTTTCTGACAAACTATTTTGTAACTCACCATCTTCACCAAAAGCACCATGTATCATCGGAAAAACGATATGTGACTCTAATTCAATCCAGTCAGGAATATTTCGATCGTCTAAGCAGACTGCTTCAACTGAATGCTTCAGCTTTAGTGAATCAATCACCTTCTCACCACTTTTCAAAGACACCTCACGCTCTTCACCAAAGCCACCATAAAGCACAACAATAGACTTCAAAGATTTCATTGTGCTTCTTGATTGGATGCCCCTTCATCATCCATTTGATCCAAGTCCTCATTCCCAAGCAGTAAAACTTCTGTTTCCAAATCAATCCCTCGTGCCTCCTTGACTCGTTTTTGAATTAAAGCAATGAGCGATTGCACATCTTTCGAAGTTGAGCCACCTCGATTAACGATAAAATTACCGTGCTTATCCGATACCTCAGCACCACCCACACTCATTTTCTTTAAACCCAACTCATCAATTAAACGCCCTGCATAATCCTTCTCAGGATTTTTAAAAATACACCCTGCACTCGGTGCGATAGGTTGACTGCCCTTTCGCACATCCGAATAGGAGTCCATTCGTTCACGAATGGACTCACTCGCCTGAACTTCTCCCAATTTTAACATTGCTCCTAAAGCAATACCCGAAGCAATCTCACGAACTTTTCGATATTCAATAGTAAATGCATCTCGCTCAAATTCCTCTACTTGAGAAGCACTGTTCACCATCAAAACACGCTCTACCACATCAAATGTCCATCGTCCCATTGCCCCAGCATTCATTCGTAAAGCTCCACCCAAGGTGCCTGGTATGCCCTCAAGAAATTCAAATCCAGAAAAACCTAGTTGCGCAACCTTACCACATAATTCTTTTAAGCGTACTCCACAGCCCACCCAAATATGTGAATCATCTATTTTACGAATGTTCTGCCAATTTTTATGATTAAAACGAAGTACCAATCCATTATATCCAGAATCCGAAACTAAAACATTGGAACCCCTTCCTAAACAAAAATAGGGCAGCCCAAATAAGCGTGCGGATTGAATTAAAGCGAGAACATCAGAAATACTTGAAGGTTCTGCATAGTAGTCAGACAAGCCCCCTATTTTAAAGGTCGTTTTAGCTGCTAGATTTTCGGATAATTTTATCACACAGTCCGATGACACTTTCTCCTCTATGTATTCAAGCCACGCATTTTGTTGGTTTGAATTTTGATATAATGCACAAAATGCATGGGCAAATTCATTGATTGAGCCTGCTCCTATAAACAATAAAACTCTTTCTTTATTGTTTGATGACTCGGAAAAATTCGACACAAGCACATCTATACCCTCTTGATCGAAACTCAATAGCTCTGCTGAAATATCCTGAAAAGCAGTCACTAAATCGTCGGCCTTCCCTCCTTCGCATTCTGCTTCAAAAGCAGAATAAACAGGTAACAGAAAAACATTATCGGCTCCCGATAAGGATTGAATGAAATCTTTATTAAACGCCTTGGTTCTTGAATAGCGATGCGGCTGAAAAACCACTGTCAATTCAGAGTTTTTGTATCCATCCTTAATTGCTTTGATTAAAATATCTATCTCTGAGGGATGATGTGCATAATCTTCAAGAACGATCAATTGTTCTTGTGAAAGCAAGACCTTCTGCCTTCGCTCCACTCCGGGAAATTCCGAAAATAAATCTTCTTTCTTCGGAAGCTCACTTTCAAATAACTTTAAAACACTTTCAGCAAAGACTTGATTATAACGATTAAACTCAGTGTTTAATAAAGCATTTTTAGGCTTAGATATGGAATCTTCTAGAACGCCTGATTGCGGATCTATAAGTAAGCATTTATTTTGAAAAGCTTCACATGATTCAAAAGTATTCAAATTAGATGCTTCAATCAGTATTTTTGAACGAGTCCTCTGCAACAATTTTTCAAACACTTTTTTCAAGCTATCAAACTCTTTATAAAAATCCGCATGATCCCAATCGAGATTCAACAAAACTGTAATTTCAGGATTAAATTGATTGATCGTTCCATCACTTTCATCGATTTCCGCCAATAACCATTCGGAGTCGGAAAAATTATAGGGTAGTCTGGCATCTTGAAAAAAGCCACCGACAATAAAATTAATTGATAGTCCTAATTGCTGTATCGCATACCCGATTAAAGCACTAGTGGTGGTCTTGCCATGGCTACCAACTATTGCGACTAATTTTTTTGTTTGTGCAATCTGCGACAGCATTTCACCTCGCTTTAAACAAGGTACTCCTAGACGCTCTGCTTCCTTTAATAAACGATGCGTCTTAGCAATAGCATTTGAATACACAATCTGATCGTAAGAAGCTATATCCTCAATCATTACCACATCTAACAAATGCACCCTAGAGTTTGTTAAATAATCTAAAGCACCCTGTTTGAAATAATCATCATAGCCAAAAATCGAATCTCCCGTTTCAGCTAACCACATAGCCAAAGGTGCCATACCGGCGCCTCCTACACCAAGAAACAATATTCGTTTTTCAACACTCATGATTCATCAAAATATAACTCTGTCCTTATCGGCCAACTTTCTCTCCCCGAATAACCGCTTGTAAATCATCCACTATTTCTTCGGAGGCATTCACCGCATTTAAATTCTTTAAATTAAGACTGATTTGCTCTAACAAATTGTAATTTGAAGTCAAAACCCTTACCTCTTCATATAATTTTTCTAAATTATTTTCATCAAGCAAAATACCACCGCCGAGACTCTCATGAATTTTTGCATTATAAAATTGATGATTATCTGCAGCATAAGGATAAGGAACTAAAATACTCGGCACTTCGCAACGGGTAATTTCAGCAATAGCACCTGCACCAGCACGCGATACCACCAAATCTCCTGCCGATAAAACCGCAGCCATATTATCTGAAAAAGGAACCATCTTAATTGTCACCGACTCACCTCGACTATTTGTTGAAACATCATGACTTTCTAAGCCATTTTTTAAGCCCGATATACAATAAATAGAAATCCCTTCCTCTATTAATTTTTCAAAGTGATCAATCACCCACTTATTCAAAACTTGGGCTCCCTGACTCCCTCCAATTATAACTAATAAAGTGCCCTCACATTCCATTCCTAATTGCCTTCGTGCTTCACTTTTATCCATAGACATCATTTCTTTTCGCAAAGGATAACCAGCATGACGTACTTTTGATTTTTTCACCTCTTTGATCATCACACTTCTGGGTAAATATATGCGGTAGGCAAAGCCTTGTAGCAATCGCACCGCTTTCCCCACCTTTCCATTGGCTTCATGTAAAACAATCTTAACGCTCAACAAGGTTCCCAATAATCCAAAGCCCACTGACAAATAACCACCAAACAGCACCATGACCTTTGGTTTTTCATTTCGGATCATCCTATAAATTTTAGGCAGACTACAAATTAATTGCTGAAAAAACTGAAGCTTTCCGAATAGGCCACCAGAAAAAGCCCTACCCGGAAAACGCTCAAAACCTATATGCTCATATTTTTGTGCAATCGCTGTATCAATCGACTTTTGGCTAATACACAATGTGCTTGAAAAATCACGACTCTTCAACTCCTCGGCTAAAGCAATGCCCGGTGATAAATGCCCACCTGTGCCTCCACAAATAATCAATACATCCGTCATAATTCTCGAGCCTCTTTTAGAGGAACTTTGGACCAATGACAAAGACAATTTAAAATCAAACTGATTAAAACAAACATCAAAACTAAATTGGATCCTCCGTAAGAAATAAACGGTAAAGACATCCCTTTAGTAGGCAGACATCCAGTCACGACCCCGATATTAATTAATGCCTGAAATTCAATCATCAGTAAGGCTCCTAAGACCAATAAATATTGATATAAATTAGGTGCATACTTCAGTTGAAACAGCACCAAAACAAATAAAGTTAAAAAGAGGATGACCACACCCATTGAGAAAAATAATCCCAACTCTTCTCCTATAATTGAAAAAATAAAATCCGTGTGTGCTTCTGGCAGAAAAGACATCTGCTGTTGACCCGAACCGAGCCCCACTCCTTCGACACCACCGACACCAAAGGCAATGATTCCTTGCCATAATTGGTAGCCACTATCACTACGATTTGACTCAACATCTAAAAAGGAAGTAATGCGACTCAAACGCTCTGGGTTCAAGACAATGGCAATACAAAATAAGAGCAATGCCAAGCCAGCCGTGGGCAACAAATACCGTAGCTTCATTCCCGAAACATAGAATAAAACACAGCCCACTAACCCACACAAAAAAGCCGTACCATAATCGGGCTCTAAAAAAATCAATCCAACAAACAATCCAAGAAGTGAAAAAGGAATAATATAGCCCTCTTTCCATGCATCGAGCGATCGACGATTAATTGCCAAATAGTGTGCGAGACAGAAGAGCAATCCTATCTTACCAATTTCCGAAACTTGCAATCGCATTAAGCCAAAATCCAACCACCTTTGAGCACCATTCACCTTAACGCCTACACCAGGAATTAAAACCAAAGCCAAGAGCAACAATGCTCCACCGGTAATAAATGGAATGAATGAACGAATCCTCTCCAAATCCAACTTAAATACGAAAAAACTGATTATTAATCCCAGTACTAGCCAAAGCATTTGCTTTTTCAGTAACGCAATTGGATTTGAGTGCATCGCTTGAGATGCACTGAATAAAATGATAATCCCCAACAAAGAAAGGATAGTCACAATAAGAACAATGATCATTCCTGACGCAGGTAATCGTGTGAACGAATTGCGCCAAAAAAAATCTTTGAGCATCTTTAACTTCAGTTAAAAATTTATTCCGATTGCGCAGGTACTCTTAAAATATCCACTTGAGGAAGCGATTCCATATCGAGTTCGATACCCTCATTTCCCGTATTTTCTACTGACTCAAGCTCTGGCTCTGCTGGCTCTACTGAAGACGTATTCTCTGTTGCTTCACTGATTGAAGTATCCACAATTGGTTCAATCACCACTGGCTCTTCTGCCACAGGCTCTACCGCAACCGTCGGCTGAACTTCTATCGTTCCCTCAACTGGAATCAGTAATTCTTGTCCAATTAAAATAGTATCTGAACTTAACCCATTAGTCGCTTTAATCGCTGCTACCGAAACATCGTATTGGTTAGCTATCTTTGACAAGGAATCGCCTGAAACAACTTTATAAACTTGGCCGGTTCCTTCAAAATCTGTCGGTTGATACACAGCAGCAGACTCTTTCGTTATATTCATCACTGAGTCACCTGCCTTAGGTACCTCTAATTCCATTCCTATTCTCAAAATCGAATCTTTTGAAATTCCATTAAGCTTACACAATTCATTTATCGTTTTATCAAATCGTCTTGCTAAATCCCATAAAGTATCACCATTTTGAACCACATAAACATCTAGGGAATCATCCATCACTGATACTGTGAGACCGTCATCCTCTGGCTCAAATCCTTCAATATCATTAAAGGCACTCAGATCTTCACTGCTCAACGCTTCACTTGATTCATAAATAGAACCTAAATCACTGTTTATCGACG
>JAQCDT010000044.1 GCA_027620575.1 Verrucomicrobiota bacterium | reverse complement strand
GTGTCGTCTCTTCAAGCTGCAAGCGTTGATGATCTAACTTTTGAAATAATAGAGGGAAAAGCTATTCTTACTTATTGCGATCAATCTGCCGTCGGTAGTTTAACGATTCCATCTAGCTATGAAGGCTACCCTGTAACACGAATTGCTTACCGTGCTATTAATTATTGCAGTAATCTTACTGAAATAATCCTACCAAATAGTTTGCTCAGTATTGGTGCGGATGCTTTTGATGGAACAAATGTGAATTTTTCAACTAGCGGCCCGTATCAATACCTTAGTTCTGCTAATGCAGTTTTTATTATGGACGCTCCCACGGCCACAGGAGCAGTAGAGATCCCCGCAACCATTGAAGGTTTACCGGTAAAAAGCGCTAATGCCTTTGGGGGCAATCATTCAATCACTTCAGTCACTTTACCAGAAGGCATCACGGAAATCAGCGATTATGCTTTTTACGATTGTGGGAACTTAAATAGCGTAAGTTTACCAGAAGGAATAACCCACATTAGAAGTCACGCCTTTGCAGGTGCTGAAAACTTAAACAGCGTTAATTTGCCAGAAAGCTTACAAAACATTGGAGTTGATGCATTTTCGAATACTGCCTTACCGACAAGTACCGAAGGCAACAATTTAGTATTTTTAAACAACGACATTTCAGCTTTCATAATTGATGCCTCCTCTGCAACAGGTGCAGTCGAAATACCTGCCAACATCCAAGGGTATGCCGTTAAAAGTGCCAATGCCTTTAAGTACAATCATTCAATCACTTCAGTCACTCTGCCAGAAGGCATCACGGAAATCTCCCCACAAGCATTTGAATCCTGTGAGAATTTAATCAGTGTTACACTGCCGAGTACTCTGATACACATCGGTAATTGGGCTTTCAGTGGATGCAGTCGTTTGGCAGACCTAGTCCTACCAGAGAACCTCTTATCGATCGGTAGTTATGCTTTTTATAATACAAAGCTCTCTTTGTTACAACTAGGAGCATCTGTCAGTGGAATCGGAAATAATTTTATCCAATATTGTAATGAACTCACCTCAATCGAGGTTGATACTTCTAACTCAACCTATCAATCGATAGATGGCATTCTATACAACAAAGCTGGTGACAGCCTACTTCTTTGCCCTCCTGGTCGCTCAGCTCCCGTTTTTATTCCAGATGAAGTCACTGCTATTAGCCCAAGAGCCTTCTATGATTGTGCCGCTCTACGAGAGGTAGAATTTGGAAGCGCTGTCCTTGATATCGGTGAACGTGCCTTCTATGATTGCGCTTCGCTGAATACAGTCGTTTTGAATAGCGCCCTGCAAACTATCGGTGAACGTGCCTTCTATAACTGCGAATCTCTAAAGTTTATTGAGCTACCGAATGGACTTCAATACATTGGCAGATACGCTTTCTATCGCTGTAATACTTTAACAGACCTAGTTCTCCCAAACAGCCTTACTACTATTAGTGACAGTGCATTTTACGAGTGTAGTGCACTCACAGCTGTCAATTTTCCAACCTCATTGGTTTCAATGGGCGAATCTGTGTTCTCCTACTGTAAAAGTATCAGGCAGGTACAGATTCCAAATGGTATTACAGAAATTCCTTACCGAACCTTCAATGAGAATGACAGCCTTACGGCTATCAGTATTCCAGCTAGTGTGGAAATTTTAGACAGAACTGCATTTAATCTTTGTTATGCACTTAACCATTTTTATTTTGAAGGTGATGCTCCAGCCTCAGTCAACGGTAACATAGATGAAGCCTCCCAACCTAAGGCCTATGTACTTCTTGAGCACGCAGACTCTTTCGGTGGAATTGGAGCTAATTGGTACGGGCTAACCGTTGTCCCTTATGAATATTACCTAATGGATTCTGTTCAAGGACGTGGCCGAATTAGTGGCAATGCCCGAACTTACTCCAGCAATGCAAGCGTTACGCTCAATGCTATTCCCGAGGCAGGTTCCGTATTCATTGGTTGGCGCGGGGACATCACCAGCGACAGCAATCCCTTAAGTATCAATATAAATTCTAATCTAGCCATCGAAGCAGTCTTTGTCGAGCAGGCCGTATATAATAGCATAATAACTCAACTTGACAGCGATGGCGACGGTCTTAGCAATAGCTTTGAAGCCTCGCCTGACAGTAATACACTCAATAACTTAGGCTATTACTCTGCTTCCCAAATGGCAGATGCCCGCCCTGGATCCGTGATGCTCCAAAAATCGCAACAAGGTGACGCCACACTTTCCCTTCAAATTGAGAGAAGTACCGATTTGGAAAACTGGACCCAAAATCAAGAAGATCTGATTGAAGTTGCAATTCCTTTAGATCAAAGCAGAGAATTTTTGCGCTTCTCTATGGATCCAAATTAGCCGAGCCATCATTCAAAATAAAATGGCGGAGAGAGAGGGATTCGAACCCTCGGTGGAGTTTCCCCCACACATCCTTTCCAGGGATGCACAATCGGCCACTCTGTCATCTCTCCTATGGGCACTTATTAATATGCTTTTCTCTTGGCGTAAGATTTCTACTTAAATTGTCTTGGGAAAAGAGTTCAAGCAATAAACACGGATTCTTACGGATTCATGCTCTCTAAGTTTGTAAAAAAACACTTGGAAAAATTGGTGAATAAAAGAAGATGCATTCTATGGCTAAAAGCCGTTTGCTATGATCTTTTTTTATAGATTATTTTTTATACCACTGTTTCTTCTTTCCGCTCCTTTTTATCTGCGCCGTAAATTGCGTCGTGACAAAAATATCGGCCAATGGTCTCAGTATTTTGGATTTTTTCCAAAAATACCTCGCTCATCAACTGATGGTGGACGAAAAAGGATTTGGATACAAGCGGTGAGTGTGGGCGAAGTCTTAGCCATAGAGCCATTAATCAAAAAGCTTCACGATTCGGCGGATATTGAAATCATTCTGACGACAACAACAAGTACAGGCTACAAAGAAGCGAAAAAACGTTATGCGAATTGCACCTCTGGGATTGGTTTATTTCCGATGGATTTTTGGGCATGCTCTGCTTTGGCTTGGTCGAGAATTCAACCTGATGTGGCTATTTTGACTGAAAGTGAATTATGGCCGGAGCATTTACATCAAGCATCGAAAAAAGGCGTACCTGTTTTCCTCATCAATGCTCGTTTGTCAAATCGCTCCTATGCAAGGCTCAAGCGGTTTCCTTTTATGGCTCGTTTTTTAGTCGATAAAATACAGGCGATCTATTGTGCGACACACATTGATTACGAACGCTATTCTGCACTAGGCGCTCAACCCGAAAATACAATGGGAAATATTAAATTGGATGTGGATTTTGGTGCTGCCCTATCTTCGTTAGAAAAAGATGCTGCGTTGGAGGCCTTGGGCTTTGCGCGAAAGGATGTCTCCGCTGACACTCGGTTTATCTTGATGGGTGCATCGACTTGGCCGGGCGAAGAAACTCTCTTACTTAAGGCTCAAAAGCATTGCCATGATGCGGGTATCCCTTGCCTATTAATTTTGGTACCTAGGCATGTAGAACGCCGAGGTGAAATTCAAAAACTTTTAAAAGAACAGGCACTTCCATGGACTTCCGCCAATGGAGAATCTGGCAATGATGACTCATCGAATGACGAATCCTCTCAAGCCATCTTCTTTTCAGATACGACAGGTAATTTAGTGCATTTGCTCAAACTTGCCGATCTCGCCTTTATCGGAAAGAGTATGCCTCCGAATGTGGGTGGGCAAACGCCTATTGAAGCAGCCGCCCAAGGAATTCCGATTCTTATGGGTCCGAATATGTCTAATTTTAAAACAATTAGTGATGAACTGATTGAGATTGGAGCAGCCCAATGCGTCACTTCACAAAGTGAGTTGAATGAACAAATCCTTCGATTAGCCAAAGATTCACCAGCTCGAACTCAGATGCAAGAAGCGGGCTTGAGTTGGCATGAAGCCAACAAAGGAATCATCTCAGAGATAGGAGATGCGATTCTTCAAACACTGATTTGACGCAAGGCTTCAAAGGCACCGATGCCAACAGAAGTAGCCAAATTTAGGGATCGCATTTCTTTATTGGCGTGTGGGATCGTTACCCTATATTCGGATAATTGTTCGTGCAACCAATCAGGCACACCGAATCCTTCACTCCCGAAGACCAGCCCTGCTTCGTCTTCAAATTGTGCCTCCCAGTAAATTCTATCGGATTTTGTGGTGAAGAGCCATAATTGCTTAGGTGCATATTCGCTCTTTAAAAAACTCTCCCAATCATCGTGGATGTGTTTATCTAAAGATTCCCAATAATCCATTCCACTGCGTTTTAAATAACGATCCGTGATGGTGAAGCCGAGTGGGCGAATTAGATGCAAACGTATATTGGAGACCGCACAGAGTCGCCCAATATTGCCCGTGTTCTGAGGGATTTCAGGATTATAGAGTACGATGTGAAGCATCGAACAAATGAAACACCGAATTAAGAGGCTAATTTAATCGCACTCTCAACGATTGAAGTGAAGGCATGTGCTTTTAATGAAGCACCACCAATCAGTCCACCATCAATGTTTTCTTGGGCTAATAATTCTTCAGCATTTTCAGGCTTCATTGAACCTCCATAAAGGATACGAATTTTTCCTGCGGCTTCTGCACCGAGTAGCTCTACAAGCAATTTACGAATAAACGCGTGAACGGCTTCTGCATCTTCAGGAGTTGCTGTCTTACCTGTACCGATCGCCCAGATTGGCTCATATGCAATGACCAATTGATCGGCATGATTTGGACGTACGTTTTGTAGCGCTCCTTTGATTTGTGATTCAATAACACTTTCTAGCTGTCCAGACTCACGTTCTTCTAAAGATTCTCCAACGCAAACAATCGGCTTCAAGCTAGCCTCCAAAGCGGCCAATGCTTTCTTGTTCACATCACTGTCTGTTTCACCAAAATACTGACGACGCTCACTGTGCCCTAAGATGACAAAACTGACAAACAAATGACGAAGCATCTCTGCCGAAATTTCTCCAGTGTAAGCACCTGAATTTTCGTGGTGCATATTTTGAGCGCCCAAAGCAATGTTAGAATTAACCACTTTTTGGGAAACCGTTTCCAAAGATGTGTAGGTCGGGCATACGCAAACAGCGACTTCCATTTGTGTGCCTACTTGATTCACCACACTTTCCGCCAATTCTGAAGCTTCAGATGCATTCAAGTTCATCTTCCAGTTTCCAGCGATTAATAATTTTCGTGCTAATGTACTCATATCAATAAATAAATTGTTTTGTTATTATGCTTTTTTATCTAAAGCATCGACTCCAGGCAATACTTTACCTTCTAAAAATTCAAGAGAGGCTCCGCCACCCGTACTCATAAATGTAACCGAATCAGAAAATCCAGACATCTTTATCGCTTTAACCGAATCACCGCCACCAATGATGGAAATTCCATCGCTACCAGCAACGGTTTCTGCAACCGCAAATGTTCCCTTATTGCAGGCATCAATTTCAAATATGCCCATAGGCCCATTCCACAAAACAGTCTTTGCAGAAGCGACAACCTCTTTAAAGAGAGCGATGCTCTTTGGACCAATGTCCACACCTTCCCAGCCATCTTCTATATTGCCTTCGAAGTATTTGGAATCACTGAATGAACCAGCACCGAAATCTAAATCTTTCACTGCAAGATTATCTAAAGGTAAAATAAACCGGACTCCCTTAGCTTTTGCTTTTTCCAAGGCAGCCTTCGCTGTCTCGACGTAATCTGGCTCACTTAAGGATTCTCCTATGCTTCTTCCTTCTGCTAAAGCAAATGTGTAAGCCATCGCTCCACCAATAATAATTGTGTCGGCTTTTTCTAGCAATGCATCAATCACTTGAATCTTATCGGATACTTTTGCACCTCCAAGAATCACTGTAAAAGGTCGCTCAGGATTCGCTGTCTTTTCACCGAGGTACGCTAATTCTTTTTCAATCAAGAATCCACTCACACAGGGAGATAGGTGCTGAGTCACTCCGTGTGTGGACGCATGGGCACGATGTGCAGTTCCAAACGCATCATTCACATAGGCATCTGCCAATTCAGCTAGGGATGCGGCAAAATCGAGTCCATTCGCTTCTTCAGCCGCATAAAAACGTACATTTTCTAAGAGTGCAATTTCCCCTTCTCCAATCTTTGCCACTTCTGCCTCAACCTCTGGACCGATGCAATCTTCGATAAAGGTTACCGGAAGCTTCATTTTGCTTGAGAGTGCTTCTGCTACAGGTGCTAAACTCATCTCTGCAACCTGCTGGCCTTTAGGACGACCTAAGTGACTGCAAAGAATAACACGAGCCGATTGATCGACTAAATGCTGGATCGTAGGAATCGCTGCATCAATTCGTGAATCGTCGGTGATGACACCATTTTTCAATGGCACATTAAAGTCACATCGTACAAGCACACGTTTGCCTGACAGATCTACATCTTTAATAGTTTGAATAGACATGATAAAAGAAAATATAACAAAAGGTTAGAAAAGAAAACAGTGCATCGCGATAATCTAATTACTGCGATGCACTGTTAGATTAAAGTGTCTTAAAATTAAAGAGACTTGCTGACTTTCTGAAGTAATTCAACCACACGGTTTGAATAACCCCATTCGTTGTCATACCAAGAAACCAATTTGAAAAATGTATCGCTTAAGCCGATACCAGACCCTGCATCAAAAACAGAACTCGCTTCGTCATGAATGAAATCAGAAGATACAACTTCGTCCTCTGTGTATCCTAGAATACCTTTAAGGGAACCTTCAGAAGCTTCTTTCATTTTTTGGCAAATCTCTTCATAAGAAGTGCTCTTTTCTGTTTTCACTGTTAAGTCCACCACAGAAACTGTAGGTGTCGGTACACGGAAAGCCATACCTGTTAGCTTACCTTGAACTTCTGGAAGTACTAGACCTACCGCTTTTGCTGCACCGGTTGAAGATGGAATGATATTCAAAGCTGCAGTTCTGCCACCTTTCATATCTTTAGGTGAAGGTCCATCGACTGTTTTCTGTGTCGCAGTGTAACTATGAACTGTTGTCATAAGTCCTTCTGCGATACCAAAGTTTTCAAGAATCACCTTAGTGATCGGAGCCAAGCAATTAGTGGTGCAAGATGCGTTAGAAATAAGCACGTCCTCGGAAGTCAATGTATCGTCGTTCACTCCCAATACTACAGTTTTCACGCCATCACCTTTACCTGGTGCTGAAATAATCACTTTTTTAGCACCTGCTTCAATATGCCCTTGAGCGAGCGTATCTTGAACAAACAAACCAGTAGATTCGATAACGATATCCACACCATGCTCTTTCCATGGTAATTCAGACGGTGATGCTCTCAATGCTAATGTTTTGATCTCGTGACCATTCACCACTAGAGTATCGTCTCCTTTAGTTTCAACTGTGCCTTTAAATTTTCCTTGTGTTGTATCGTATTTCAAAAGGTAAGCAAGATTCTCAGCAGGAACAAGATCGTTGATTGCAACAACCTCAATCTCTGAGCCAAGAAGTCCTTTCTCAACTAATGAACGAAACACTAAACGACCGATGCGGCCGAACCCGTTAATACCTATTTTTGTAGCCATATGTGTAATTAATTTGTAATTAAAAAGAAAGAAAATGTATTATTGCCTTGTCTTAACAATGCAAGAGTTAAAGCTGAAAAATAAGAAAATTACAGAAGAACGGCAAAAAATTTGGGGAATAAATGATTATTTCTCTGCATCCTTGCATTTTTTAACATTTCTGTTTCAATTCAAAATCGTGTTGTTTACGATTCAGCTGGATCGCATGTATAAACTATTAAAAATCATATGAAAATTCGTAACTGGCCTATATTTATCTTTGTGGCACTGTACCACATCGCAATCATTGCCCTCATTCCAACTGCAATCGAAGTCTTTTCTTGGGGTGCTTTTTGGTTTTTCCTTGTGACCTACATTATTGGAGGTGTTTCTATCACCGCTGGTTACCATCGCTTATTTTCCCACAAATCGTATAACGCAAATCCATTTTATGAATGGACCATTTTGTTCACTTCTTTACTCGCCTTTGAAATGTCCGCCCTTAAATGGTGCTTTGATCACAGGCTTCATCACAATCATGTGGATACAGAAAAAGACCCTTACTCGATTGATAAAGGGTTTTGGTATGCACACATTCTTTGGTTGTTTGACTACGAAAGAAAATTTGATCCTAGCTTAGTACCTGACCTTATGCGTAACCCTCGAGTTATGTTTCAAGATAAGTACTATATCCCCTTAGCGATTATTGTGAATACGCTAATCATCGGTGTCGCTTGTTTCTTTATAGATCCTATGGCTGCCTTCTTCTACGGCTTCCTTCTTCGTATGGCAATGGTTCATCACTGCACATGGTTCATCAATTCACTGTGTCACACCTTTGGCTCTAAAACCTACTCTAAAGAGATTTCAGCCGTGGATAATGCGGTCCTTGCGGTGCTAACCTTTGGTGAAGGCTACCACAACTACCATCACGCGTTTGCCGCAGACTACCGAAATGGCATTCGTTGGTATCACTTTGACCCTACAAAGTGGCTGATTTGGATTTGTTCAAAATTTGGCTTCACAAAAAACCTACGCTCAGTGAACACAGTTGTGCTACTTAAATCATTAGTTCTCAAGGATAGTAAAATTATTTTAGAAAGACTCAGTCATGAAGTCGATGAAATCGCATCTGAATGGCGTCACAAAATCGAAACCCTTTCTTCTCAATTCGAAGACACATCTCTCCATTTGAATAACAAAATTAGAGAGCTAAAAAATGTCAGTGAGGCCCAGAAAGCACATCTAGAACTTGAAGTCAAACAACTGAGAAAACACTTGAACAAAACATGGAATGAGTGGATTCAGTTGACTCAAGTAACGACAAAGAAATTTAAGTTAGCACACGCTCACTAATTTTCTTACTTCATCCGATTACAAATACTCGACAAACAGTGAACGAACGATTCACTTGGTATTCAATGAAGGTGTATTGTTTTTTTAGG
>JAQCDT010000043.1 GCA_027620575.1 Verrucomicrobiota bacterium | reverse complement strand
AGCATTCCCTCTCTGTTTCTCTCTTTTGCCTTTGCACACATTTGCTTACTCACCTATCAATATTACAAAAAACGCAGGGAATCTGTTTTAAAATTAATTGGTCCCTATATTTTCTTTTTAGGTTTCGGCAGTGCAATCAAGGGAATATACACATTCGTTCAAATCAACACACACAATTCGGAAGCAGAACATCTTAAGAAATCGGGCTTAGAAATGATTGCTGACAGCCCTCTTTTTGGTTGGGGAATCAATAATTTTCAAAAATTATCTCCCTATTATAATGATGCTTCACTAATTAACCTGAAATATGAAGGAATCCCCTCCAGTGCGATTAATTTACTTCTTGAATTTGGCTTTCTAGGCATGTTCATCATTTGTCTTTACGCACTTATTTTATACTTAAATTATCTCATAAAGAAACAACTCAACTCTTTCTCGAATACATTATTTTTTGCCCTTTTCCTAATTATTTTATTAAGTTTTTTCGATAACCCATTTTACAGTATCCCAACAACCTTCAGTTTTTGGATAATAGGATTTCTTGCTATCCGCTGGGCGCAATTAGTCAATTACTCACCAGACGAGGTCGATACTAAAGAAGATATTATGATTACAGATATAAAAAGAAGTGTTCCTTTTGTGACAAATCCAACAAAAGAAATTTTTAAATAAGAACTATCTATCCAAGGCTTTCATGATCCCACTAGAAGACACCTATTTAGACATCCTAAAAAAAGCCTCTATTGGTCATGGTTTAGGCGAAAAGAAAATAGCTGAAATAAGCCAATTACCAATCGCTAAAATAAACGATTTTTTCAATGGCACCTACTGTGAATTTACGCTAAAAGTAATTGCTCAAATTCTGAACTTAGATTTCCCCTCTTTGAAAAATCATGCGGTCGATGCCTTCCATCTCCCTAAAATTCATTTAGATGGCTTACATACCTATCAATCATCGTTCACCTATCGCCCCAATGAAACTCTCTTCGTAAATCATTATCTCATAGAGGATGAAAGCTCAAAAACCGCCTATCTTTTTGATACAGGCACTGATGCCACCGAAACTTTAGAGTACCTCAAAAATAAATCACTTACTCTCAGTGCTATTTTCATCACCCATCAACACAAAGACCATATATGGGCTTTAAATCAGTTCACCGATCAGCATCCATATGCACAAATCCATGCAGCCCAACCCTCTATTGATTCTGATTATTCATTTAACCTTATCGAATCCGAAAAATCAGTAAGATACGGATCATTTCAAATTGAAGCCTATAAAACCCCAGGTCATACCGAAGACGGAATGAGCTTCAAAATCACTGGACTTGCTCATACTGTAATGTGTGTAGGTGATGCACTCTTTGCACATTCCCAAGGTGGCATCTACAGTCGAAAAGACTATCAAAAAGCCCTCACTATCAATCGCTCAAGTATTTTATCTCAAGCTGATGACACCATACTCGCACCTGGACATGGCCCACTCACAACCGTTGCCCATGAAAAGCAAAACAATCCCTTTTACGCAAGTAACAAGTCCTAATTTCGCACACTCATTATCAAAACTCGCTTTCAAAAAAAGAGTCTGGAAAAATAATATCGTTCACTTTCCAATCTATCCCATTCCGTTGAAAACGAATACGAGTTCCAGCGAATAAAGCAATTGGTATTGGCTCCGTGATGCCTTCCTTGAAAGAAACCTCAAATTCACTCCAAGAGGTATATTCAAAGTCACACAAAGCTAAGTATTCTTGAGCTATCGCTAGCCAATCCTGCCCCTGACTTTCATCAGCAAGTGTATCCTCCGCAAAAACTGTATCTTTGGTATGCTCAGAAAAATCAAAAAGAGTCTGAATCTTTTCTGGCTGCAAATATTCATCCACCATTCCATCAATAAAACCATAAGAAAAACTAGAATAAAGTGTTTGTAAAAGTGGGTCTTCGAACTCAATTAAATCCTGCTGATTGATGTAGTGGCGCATCTGCAACTTCAAACTTTCACGCACCGCTTCAAAATCAATCGAGTTATTCAGCGACTCCATATCGCCCGATCGAAAAGACTCCTGAATGCCCCAAACTGTACGAATTGGCCCCAACTGCACATAGGCAAATACTGTACCCAAAAGAACCGCAACGAGAAAAATAACTGATAGAAAACGTTTCATTAATTCAATACCGAATCAATCGCCTCAAGACTCTCATCCGAAAAATCTAAATGATCCAAAGCCCTAAGATTATCTTTCAACTGTTCTAATTGACTCGCTCCAATAATCACACTCGCCAGTTCTTTTCTTCGCAAACACCAAGCAAGCGACATTTGTGCCAGTGTCTGATTACGCTCTTCCGCAATTCGATTCAACTCACGAATCATCGGCAAATACGATTCAATATACTCCGTATTCATATCTGGATAATCTACTCTAGATGCTCTAGAATCACAAGGAATCCCATTGAGATAACGACTAGTCAAAATTCCTTGAGCCAATGGACAAAATGCAATTGAACCAATTCCGATTTCATCCAACTTCGATAAATTACCTGCTTCAGGACTGCGATCCAGCATATTATATCTCAATTGATGAATGACACAGCGTGTTCCCAAATCATTGAGAATTTTTTGTGCCTCAATCACCGTCTCATAATCATAGTTGGATAGACCAATATACAAAGCTTTCCCACTCTTCACCATAAAGTCCAAAGCCTGCATCGTTTCCTCCAAGGGAGTTTCCGGATCAGGTCTATGGTGATAAAAAATATCCACATAATCCGTCTTCAATTTCTTCAAACTCTCATTCAAACTATTGATTAAATACTTTCTAGAACCACCATCACCATAAGGCCCTGCACGCATTCGATAGCCCGCCTTTGATGAAATCACCAACTCATCCCGATACGCTTTCAAATCATCCTCAATAATTTTCCCAAAATTCGCCTCCGCACTGCCCGGCACATCGCCATAATTATTCGCTAAATCAAAGTGCGTGACCCCCGAATCAAAGGCATGAAAAATCAAATCTTTATGGTGACTCAAATCGTCGCTGCCAAAATTATGCCAAAGACCTAGAGAGATCAACGGCAACTTCAGCCCACTATCGCCACAACGCCGATACGGCATCAAGCCATTATAACGATCAGGATTTGGAGTATAACTAAACATGAGACCGAATAGTAACGGTTAGCCTTCCACAGTTCAATCTAGAAAATTCCAAAGATTTGTTTAAACTGTTGTAATTACAGCATAGACCTTAAATTTCATATGAATAATAAATGTAATTAAATCAAAATAACTATAATTCGTATCAAAATATGAAGCAAGATCTACAATGATTATTTTTTCAAATTAGAATCACTTAATAGTCGCTTTTTATGTAGCTCGTCATGCTCAAAATCATCCAATTTAGATTTAAGTGCTGAGAGTGCCAGCATACGCTCAAAAAGATATGCAATAAAGCCTAATGCAATTCCCAAAAAAACAAATGCTAACGTCATAACACAATGATAGTAATAGTTAGACAATGAGGACATTTTCATAAAAACTGAGCAAATAATCGTAATTACTGAGCAACTAAAAACAATTCCCCAACGCCAAATAAGTTCTCTTTGCATGTCGCCAAGCTGACGAAAAAGCTGCCATGCTGATTTGTATTCGATCTCCTTAATCAGACTGCGGCTCTGCGATAGCCACCCTACGCTCCAACCAATCAGGCTTCCAGCAATGGCAAAAATATTGCCTAGCGACTGAATAAGTTCCGCAGTGATTTCTCGTGGCAAACCAGTCCCAAGAAAATAACCTGCCACGCCACCGCCCAATCCGAAGACGACTGCTTGCAAAGACAATTTTCTGAAAAGTGGCATAAGATTCCTAAATGTCCTCTGATTCAACCAAATGCCTATACCAGCGAATCATTGTGTCGAAGAGATGGCCTCTATCCGGCATGTCATCAACATGCTGAACGCTGAATGGATGACTGAGCCGTAGCTCGTCCTTCTTCATTTTTCCAGATAATGTTTCCACTTCGAAATCCAATTCATCGTCAACATGGCGAAAGGTGTTCGCGAGCGAGTCGATCTGATCCGAAACAGTATCTCCGTGCTTCCTCTTCCAAGCTAGGGAAACCGTGACTTCAATTTCCTTGGGGTCTATAAAACCTTTCGTTGAAAACTCGCATCTATCGAACTTCTCGCCTAAAAGTCCCTTGAGGGCATCCCAACCTTTGCCAATTGGGACACTCATGAAGCCGCTTTTAACCTCAATTTCCTTCTGCTTCTTATATTCTAAAGGTGCCGATAAATGAATTTTTTTAACACCTTTGATTTGCTTGTAGGCTTTTTGTGTGATGGAGCGTTCAAGTATGAACTGTTGATCGTTTGGATACGTAGTGCAGCGTTTACTGATGATCTCTTCAAGGTAACGCTCAAAATGCTGTCCTTTAGTGTGCATGTCCTGCACGAGAATCAAATGATCGCCTTTACAAATGAAATAGAGTTTGCCGTCCAGATACTGTTGCTCGGTTCCATCGTCAGCTTGAGGAGCTGGCAATGCCTTTCGATCAACTTGCTTCTTATTAAAAGACTCTTTAATGACCTGTCCGATGCGTCCTTTCTCATAGCCAAAGAACTCACCACAGAAAAACCCATTCCGAATCGTCTTGTAGTTAATGAAATGGAAATAGTTTTCATCAGCTGTTGTAGGCAACAGACGATCCTGCACAGTCGTCTTTTTAAATACCGTTTTCAATAATTGCTGCATTGTTTTTGGATAAGGCTCTGGGGTGAATCGAGCAGACCAGTAACTGAATAGCTTAGTTTTATTTTGTTTCATAAAAAATAATAAGTATGACTTATGAATAAGTACTCATTTTAAAAATCTCACAAAATCCGCTTAGGTAAGATGATGAAGCCGTTGGCGTCTTCAAATTCACAGATTAGTATGATGATTAAGTCGATGATGGCCCAAATACCGAAACCGCCTAGGGTGAGTAGCATCAGCACAGCGGTTCCAGTTTTCCCAACATAGAAACGATGTGCTCCCAAACAACCTAGAAAAAAACAGAGTAAAACGGTAACGACATAGCTCTTAGCACTGGCATTAAAATTATCATTGGTGTCAGTGTGTCTATTACTGGCTGGGGTATTCATCGGGTAACAGTAAATTAATTTAAGTCGGTGTTTCTTGTAAGAGTTTCTATATGTTATTTTATTCCGATTTTCTGAAGTGGTGAGCGATGGATCAACTGAGTAGCTTAAAGCAAACATCTGAACAATTGGACGGTTTTATGCTTCTCATTTTTCGCTTTTGAATTATGAATTGATCTATGAAATACTTTCTACTTTTTTTGATTTCGTCACTTGTCCTTATCGCAAATCCAAGAGTGGTTAACTGGATGGAATTTCCTTCACATCCTTCAAGCCCGCATAAACAATTTTACTTAGAATTGGAATTCCATAACCCATCTATTTGGGTCTCAGATTGGGGAACGATCAACGAGGACGGCCGTATCGATATAATCACAACAAGTGATCCCGATGCCATTGTGATCCAGGCACTCTACACCGCAGGTTATGCCTACACCACTGCTATGGATGCAAATTTCGGAATCGAAAATCTGTCTATTTTTATCGACGGCAGAGAATTGGTTGATTTCGAAAGCAGCATAAAAGTCGAATTTGAATACAGCAAAAATCTCAACGACTGGCAAACGGTGACTGTTCCCGTAGATACGGGAAATTACTTTTTGCGTATTAAAAATAGTGATTAAGGCGACTGATTCGCTCACTTAAGCGCGTCCGCATTTTTAATATAAATATCTCTTTGCGGGAATGGAATAGTGATATTGTGCGCTTTGAATTTCTTCCAAATACTGAGCATCACGTCACTTTTCGCTCGGTATCTCCCTTTTGACACATCCTCCACCCAGAAAAAGAGCATAAAGTTGACTGAGCTATCGGCAAATTCTTTGAGATAGCAAGTTGGCTCTGGATCTTCAATGCACCGTGGATGCTCTCTGGCCGCTTCAAGGATAAGTTCCATCGCTTTTTCCATATCCGACTCATAGGCAATACCTACATTGACCTCTAAACGCCCTTTGCGATTGTTGAAGGTCCAATTTGTGACTCGGTTGATAATAAAATCCTCATTAGGGATCATCATCTCTCGCCCCTCAAAGGTCTCAAGTAATGTGTAGCGAGCACTGGTTTTACGAATTAAGCCATATGTGCCGTCCGAGAGTTCAACCATATCCCCATTTTCAATGGATTTTTCAAAGAGTAAGATCAAACCACTGATGAAATTGGAAGTGATTTTTTGCAGTCCAAAACCAATACCGATACCAATAGCACCACTGAATATAGCGAAGGCCGTTAAATCGATCCCTAATACATTCAGTCCGATGAGAAAGCCTATGAAATAGACGAAGATATGAAATGCCTTATTGATCAGTGCTTTATTACTCGAATGAATACCCTTAATCGCCTTGATTCGTTTTTCACCAAACTCAGAAATGATACCCGTCAGCAAAAAGAACATAATGATTGTAATAAGGGCCTTGATCATCAGATAGACGGAGAAGCGAGTTTCTCCAATTTTCATCGAAAGATCTTCTGAATTTAAAAATGCTTTGATTGGCTGGAAATACTCTAACGAATCCAATGAAAAGAAGCCGACGAAAAGAAGCAGCAAAACAACTTTCGCTATCCATGCCCGTGGCTTAAGTAAAAAGGACCAAAATTTATTCATGGCTTTTTTATAACTTCTCTAAGATAATTTTCCAGCTATAAAATCCAAAACAGACGCACATCCTAAATGGATAATTGATGCATTAGGATCAAAAAAATCAAAGAACGCTTTAAGGATTCGTTAAATCAGGCAAATTCGTTATGACAAGATTATGCTGATAATCTTCATATTGAACGCTCAGCGTTGCACGATCCACATAGGGTTGACTTGCATCAAAACGAAAACGGATGATAGCATCGGTTCCATAATTAACCATCGCTTTTTGTAAATTTAAATAGGGGTCGGAAGATTCCCATTCCGCTAAATGGTTCACGCTTATGATATCACCGGTGTTGTAAATGGCTTGTAAGTTGATTGTATAATAGCGATCTTCAGGACTTTCCGAAAGAGAATAGGTATTAAAATCGATCTCCTCAGTATTTTTAGGCAAAAAATCAATCATTCGGTACCCTGCTCGATTTGGATCAGGAATCCAGTAATTATAGCGATAATCAACAATTGCGGGTGCTATATCTAATTTTTCAATATCAAAAGTCATCTTTTCACCTGGCTCTGAAATATTATAAATCCGATAGCCTCCGATGCTAAATTCATCTTGATAATCTTTAAAGCGATAGTAATCAGCAAAGTCGTAACTTAAAATATCAGGGTCCGTCCTTAAAAAGCGCCTAAATTCAACGATCTTTGTCGCAATTAGCCCACCACTGTGGCCTTCTGCAAACGGAAGACTTGAATCGTAGCCTTCTTGTGTACGATTCTCAATTAAAACATACCCATCTATTGCGGGCAAGCGAACCACATTATAGTAAGGCGACACTGCTGAATAAAGAGGAATTTGGGTTAAACTCTCGCCAACGGCCATAGGTTCAACAAAACCCGCTCTTATTTTAGAATCGGCACTCAAATGGGCCGGACGAGTACCCCATTTTGAATAAGTACTCGTAAATTTAGTGATCGTCGGATCTTCGTTATAAGCACCTGTTCCCATCATCGTTGTACCCGAAGCATCTTGTCCGTGATTAAGATTGAAAATATGGTGCCCAAGTTCATGGATGTTCACACCAATACTTGAATAATCTGAAAGCGTCCTAGTGAATTTTTCGATCTCCACACCATCGACAACATGGTTAATCCTAATATTTGCCTGAGCCCCAGCACCTGAAATCCTACTGAAAGGTAAATTAATAACGAATAAAATAGATAACTCTTGGTTACTAATCATTCCATCGGCATTAACATCATAGGACGGTAAATCCATGTACTCCGAAACTTTATCAAGTGCAGCCGGAATCCATGCTTGATCCTCAACTTTATAACTTTCACTCGTCGGTGCCGCTTCTTCTAGTTGAACATGTATCACACCATTATTGGCAATACCATAGCTCTCAGAAGCCGCTTGCATTTGAAAAATTCCATAAGAAACTTCATTCCAATAATGATTTCCCTCACCTTGATTCAAACCAAACATTAGCTGAGACCAAGAATCTTCATGGGAGCGCTCGGGATGCACAACATTAGCAGGAAACTGAGTGTCGGAAAAATCGAGTAAAACAATCAATACAGGTTTTGTAAAATGAGACGTCTGCTTAAGTCTGTAAAATTTGGACCCCTCATCCAATTCATCAGAAAAAAAATGACCTCCTTCAGGTAATTCAAGTAAGGCTTCCCCCTTAGGCAACCAATGCACCAAATCACGTGAATATTGAATATCGACTTTTGTTTGCTCAAACTCATCATCAAAAAATACATCAATGCCATGCTCTGTAACATCGATATGCGCCATACTCGATGAGGCATAAAATGTCAGAGTTAAAATGAATAGCAAAAAGAAACGATGTGAGAATTTCATTAAACAACAATTGCTTATCAATCAGATATTTTTTTGTCAAATTTTCATAATTCTCTGCCATTTAAATTTGTCGCACGGGCACTTAATAGCGAAGCAATAGGCACTTTTTTACTTACTTCAAGTTATCAGCAAATAATGCAATTGGATAAGCAATATATCATTGCCAAAACAATTTGTTCATATCATGAAATTCTGCTTAATTAGCAATTTGCATCTATACTATATAATTAAATATATAATTTTCATATGAGAGGTTGGATCATTTACAAAAGAAATATTAATGAAATTAGTCCAGAAGCTTATGAAATCAATCGCTTGATTGAGATCGCCAAGTCTGAAGGTATCACACTAGACGTCTTTAAACCAGAGCAGTTTGATCTAATCGTAACTAAGGAAGATCGGCGCAGTATTCTTATAGA
>JAQCDT010000042.1 GCA_027620575.1 Verrucomicrobiota bacterium | reverse complement strand
CAACATAACTCGACTGGGGCGTTTCAAAAAACTTATATTATACCCGCTTTTCAAAAAATTCATCAAGCTCTCGGACGACTGGCAAGAGCACCGGGACAAAAAGCAAAAATTCTTTTACACTGTAGACGGTTTTTAAGTCCTCAATACAAGAGTCTCCTGGCTGAAGAATATAACACTAATACAGTTGTTAAGGACTCACATGATCTTGAGAAATGGCTCAGTACTTAGATCGCATCGCACGCTCTGCTTCACGCATCTCAACCTTACGCTTCATTGTCTCTCGCTTATCAAATACCTTTTTACCGACGCACAATGCGATTTCCACTTTGATTAATGCATCCTTAAAATAAACACGCAAAGGGACTAAAGTTTTACCACCTGCATCCACCGCCCCCAATAAACGGCTGATTTCTTTTGCATGCAAAAGCAATTTACGTTTTCTACGCTCCGCATGATTTAATTCATTTCCGTGGGAATATGGTGCAATATAACTATTCAAAAGCCATACCTCGCCCTTTTCCACTCGGCAGTAAGATTCATTAATCTGCATATTGCCCTCACGAATACTCTTCACCTCAGTACCCAAAAGCTCAATACCCGCTTCAAAACGATCTCCAATCGTATAATTGAAACTCGCCTTACTGTTGCGAATTTGCCTTTGTTCTGGTCCCTTCTTCTGTTTCTTCGCACTCATACTGCCAATGCCCACCATAATTTAGAATGGTGAAACAAACTCAAACTGAAAGAACCTTTTCTTGATGCTAAACGCAAAAACTAAACTAATAACAATACTAATAACTATCGTTTTCGTCTAGCTGGTAATTAATCTTACCTTCCATGATTTCACGCAAAGCCATATCCTCGGCGGATAAACGCTCAAGAGATTCAACCAACGGCTTGTATCCATTCTTTAATTGTTTAGCACGACGAGACACCACGTTCACTAAAATCATAGGATCTGTGATGATCTTTTGTGCTTCTGCTAAATAATCGTCTCTCAATGTAATATCTCCTTTATCTATTAAATGTATATGTGAAACCACTACAGGAACTGATTTCTAGCATGAAAAGCAAACAAAAAATCAAAATTAATTCAATACACATAAAATTCCCATTGACAAAAAGGATCTTAAATCTAGCTTTATCCGTTTTTCTAATCATGAAAACAACTTTAGCAACATCTACCAATCATAAAAAAGAATGGCATGTAATTGACGCCAAAGGTCAAGTGCTCGGACGCATGGCTGTGCAAATCGCCAATCTTTTAAGAGGACGTCATAAAGCGGTTTATACGCCACACGTTGATGCAGGTGACTATGTAGTCATTATCAACGCAGATAAAGTAGCACTTACAGGACGCAAAGAAGACAACAAGCGTTATATGTTCTACTCTGGCTGGATGGGCGGCGAGTCCTATAAATCAGTCGCACAAATGCGCCAAAACAAACCTGAATTTATCATTGAGCATGCAGTGAAAGGTATGCTTCCAAAAAATCGCCTTGGTCGCCAAATGATCAAAAAGCTTAAAATTCACGCTGGTTCAGAGCATCCATATCAAGCTCAAAAACCTCAACCTTACACAGTAAGCTAATCAATTTTCTCATACTTCTTATTATTTATGGCAACGAAAACAGACAAAGATATTACAACAGTCGGTCGTAGAAAAACTGCTTCCGCTCGTATTCGCCTAAAAGCTGGCTCCGGAAAAATTGAAGTGAATGGCAAAAGTCCAAGTGATTATTTCAAAGCTGAAGACTTTACCCGTAATGCTTTATCGCCTCTCGACACACTTGATGCAAAAGATCAATTTGATATTAGCATCAATGCAACTGGTGGAGGTTTAAATGGACAAGCTGGTGCAGTACGCCTCGGAATCGCTAGAGCTCTCGAAAAATTTAACTCAGAAGACCGAGTCACTTTGAAAAAAGAAGGTCATCTAAGTAGAGATCCTCGTAGTAGAGAACGCAAAAAATCAGGTCAGCCAGGAGCAAGAAAGCGCTTCCAATTCTCGAAACGCTAATCCTATACTTACATATAAGTTAGAATTTCAAAACCCTCCACGGCAATTTTTTCAGCCAAGGAGGGTTTTTCTTTTCAAAAGTCATCAATCCCTTTATACAAACCTATAATGAAAACAGCTATCGTCGGAGCTTCAGGTTATTCTGGAGAAGAATTAATCCGGTTGCTCTCACAGCATCCAGAGGCGGAGCTGTGTGCGGTTACCTCACGGTCACTTACTGGTCAAAAGGTCGCCGACGTTTTGCCTAAGCTCAGTCATTGTGTACAAGATCTCACTTTCACCGAATCCAGTCCCCAGGCACTCGCTGATAACAAAGAAATCGAAACCGTCTTCTTGGCCCTCCCTCATGGCGTTTCTTTTGAATATGCCGAGCCCTTGTATAATGCGGGTAAAACCATCATCGATTTAAGTGCTGACTTTCGGTTAAGCT
This sequence comes from Verrucomicrobiota bacterium, assembly GCA_027620575.1. Taxonomy (GTDB): domain Bacteria; phylum Verrucomicrobiota; class Verrucomicrobiia; order Opitutales; family Coraliomargaritaceae. The sequence continues at coordinate 6,602 of JAQCDT010000042.1, read as the reverse complement.
CTCCGAGTAATTACGAAAAATACTACGGCAAAAAGCACCCAGCACCTCACTTGCTCGATGTATCTCCGTACGTCCTACCCGAGATTAGCCACCCAAAATGGATGGATGCTCAATTGATCGCCTGCCCAGGGTGCTACCCAACCAGTGTCCTTATTCCTTTGATTCCGCTCTTTAAAGCAGGTCAAATCAGCCATAAAAATGTTGTGATCAACAGTTACAGTGGAGTCAGTGGCGCAGGCAAAACACTCAAGGAAGATTTATTATTTACCAAGGTAAACGAAAACCTTAAAGCATACGGCTTGCCTAAACACCGGCACCTATCCGAAATTTCAGAACAACTCGACACCGCCGCTTTTGAAGATGTCTCTATCCAATTTTGCCCCCATTTAGCCCCTATTGATAGAGGCATACACACCACTATAGTTGTTCCTGCAAAGGTTTCTATTGAGACGATCTACACTCAATGGGAAAAAGCGTACAGCGATGCACCTTTCGTAAAGATTTTTTCAAGTGGCATATTCCCTGAAACTAAGAATGTCGTTGGAACAAATAGAATCGAATTCTCTGCGGTTTACGATCCACAAACAGAAAATTTAGTCATCACTTCTGTAATTGATAATCTAATCAAAGGTGCAAGCGGACAAGCAGTCCAAATATTCAACAAGAAATTTTCTCTCCCTGAAACCACAGGCCTTCTATAAAATCATAAAAATCATAAAGAAGGCACGCTAGGAATAATTGCCGAACCACTTGACTGATCAAATTATGGATTCCCAATTCACAATAAATGCTCAAGAAAACTCCAAAGGACTTTTTGATTGTCCAGGCTACAAGTTTTCAGCCACTGCTGTTGATATACGGGACAACCAATCAGGCCAGCTTGACATAGCTCTAATCGTTGGCAATACACCACTCAAATCAGCTGCTGTCTTTACGCAAAATGATGTCACCGCTGCACCTGTGGATTTATGTAAAGCGGTTCTCAAAGGCAATCCTGAGAAAATTGGTGGCATTGTTATCAACAGCGGGAATGCTAATGCCTGTACTGGAAACAATGGCATGGCTGATGCACAAGAAATGTCCGCCAGTGCACAAGTCACAACCAACATAGGACTCCCATTTTATGTATGCTCTACCGGAAGAATTGGAAGAAGGCTCCCCATTGACAAAATTTCTGCGGGTATCGATACCTGTGCAAAAGCCCTCAAACATTGCCCGACGCAAGCACTGCAGGCTTCTCAAGCTATCTTGACCTCCGACACTTGCGAAAAACTCGCTACCGTCACCATTCAATACCAAAACAAAACATTCACCCTTGCAGGAATGGCGAAAGGCGCTGGCATGATTGAGCCCAATATGGCCACCATGCTCGCATTCATTGTCACAGATCTAGATGGCTCACATACATCCTTGCAAAAATGTTTATCTCAAGCCAATGCACAAACTTTCAACTGCATCTCAATCGATGGTGATATGAGCACCAATGATACAGTGATTCTTCTCGCCAACGGAGAATCAGGTGCATCGATTGATGAAGATCCGATTTTAGCACAAGCCTTTCAAGAAGCACTCACATTGATTTCTGAAATCCTCGCTAAAAAAATTGTCAGTGACGGAGAGAAGATCACCAAAGTTGTCACCCTTGAAATCAAAGGATGTAGCTCCTTTGAAGATGCAGAGAAAGTAGCACGGGCCATTGGCAATTCGCTACTCGTAAAAACCTCTTTTTATGGTTCAGACCCAAATTGGGGACGTGTTGTAGATGCCGCAGGCTATGCAAGGGTTGGACTCAAATTAGATCAGCTCAATCTGCATTACAATGAAGTGCCCGCTCTCCTCTCAGGCATCCCTCAGGAACACCATACAGACGATTGGAAAGCAATTACTCAAAAAAAATCATTCACAATTACTTTAGACTTAAATCAAGGAGACCAATCATTTAAATTAATCACCACAGACTTAAGCGAAGCCTATGTTGATTTCAACAAAAGCGAATAGAGTACCTATATTCATTTCATGGAAAATAATTTATTAGATTTAGATGCAACCACAAAAGCTTCTGTCTTATTGGAAGCACTTCCCTATATTCAAAGGTTTAAGGACTCCATATTTGTGATAAAATATGGTGGTGCCTTCATGGACTCAAGTGACCTCAGTAAACGCAAAAAAATTGCGTCCGATATCGTCTTCTTACATGCCGTTGGCATTAAGGTCGTCATCGTACACGGAGGCGGTAAAGCAATCACCAATGCACTCAAAGAAAAAGCCATGAAAACCGAATTCAAAAATGGCTTAAGAGTTTCCAGTCGCCCTATCATAAAAGTCGTTGACCAAACACTGAATCAAAAAATCAACCCTGAGATTTGCCAAGATATCATTGAGCAAGGTGCTCATGCTATGCCCATCGATGGTAAAGAGATTTTACTCTGCGAACAAAAACAATTCACCGACGAAAACGATCCATCTCAATCATATGACCTTGGCTTCGTTGGAGAAATCGACAGTGTAAAAACAAAAATTATCAAGAAAGCTCTTTCCAGTGGAAGTATTCCCGTCATCTCACCACTCGCAAAAGATGATAACGGGGATATTTATAATACCAACGCAGACTCCGCCGCCTGTAAAGTTGCCATCGCCCTCAAAGCGAGACGACTCGTTTATCTCTGCGATGTTCCTGGACTGATGCGTGATGTAGAAAACCCAGACAGTCTAATCTCTTCTCTTCAAGTTCATCAAATTAACGAGCTCATCGATAACAAAGTAATTTCCAGCGGTATGATTCCAAAAGTTGAAAGTGCTCAAAGTGCTCTTCTTGAAGGGGTCAAACGGGTTCACTTTATTCATGCTGAACAAGCACACACGCTTTTATTAGAAATCTTTACCCATCAAGGTATCGGTACCGAAATCCTCAATAACTAAACAATTTACCTATGGAACATTATCCATCATTAGCCAAAAATTACGCACCACCCCCTTTTAATGCAGTTAAAGGGCAAGGGATCTTTTTGTATGATGATCAAGGCAATCAGTATTTGGATTTCACTTCAGGAATCGCCGTGACCTCTCTTGGACATTCGCACCCAAAATGGACAGAGGCCCTTCAAGAGCAACTTCATAACCTTGTTCATTGTAGCAACCTTTTTGGGATTCCTAGCCAACAAAAACTCGCAGATAAACTGGTACAAATTGCAGGACCTGGACGGCTATTATTTTGCAACAGTGGTGCGGAAGCCAACGAAGCACTGATCAAACTAGCTAGATTACATGGACTCAAAAAAAGCAAGCAAACAGGCCATGCTTGCCACCAAGTAATCACCGCAACCAACGCTTTTCATGGACGGACTTTCGGGTGTATGGCCGCTACGCCACAAGAGAAAATTCAAAAAGGATTTCACCCAATGCTAGAAGGTTTTCGCTATGCTGAATTCAACAACATTGAAAGCTTTAAAAAGCAAGTGGACTCATCGGTTGCCGCAATCATGATCGAAACCATTCAAGGTGAAGGCGGTATTTTTCCTGCCGAAAATGAATTTCTGCAAGCCCTACAACAACTTTGCCAAGACAATGACCTACTCTTAATCATTGATGAGGTTCAATGTGGCATCGGCAGAACGGGCGACTTTTTTGCTTACCAAGAAAGCGGGATCACTCCTGATGCAATAGGCATGGCTAAAGGACTCGGTGGTGGATTCCCCATCGGTGCAATCTGGATCAACCAAACGCACGAAGACCTTTTTCAGCCAGGTTCCCATGGAACCACATTTGGCGGAAACCCACTTGCATCGGTTTCTGGAAACGCTGTTATCGATACTATTTTTGAAGATAAGCTACTCGAAAAAGTTCAGAAGCAATCAAAACAATGGCACGAAAAAATCCACGACTTAAAAACAAAATACCCTGATAAAATACACGACATAAGAGGTAAGGGATATATGGTTGGTATTTCAGTTGATGATGCACAGGCGATTACTCATAGTTGTAGAAATCACGGATTGCTTGTTGTGCCTGCAGGTCACAACACCATCCGCTTACTACCTCCATTAATCGCTGAAGAAACTCACTTAAACCAAAGCATCAAAATTTTAGAGAACGTCTTTAAAAACGTATAACTATTTTATAAACGCATATTTTAAGTACGATGAAACATTTTAACCACATAACTGATTTTTCTTTAGAAGAACTTCAAGCGACTTTAAAACAGACTAAAGAGTTGAAACTCAATCGGACAAGCACGCCCAAAAGCCTAGAGCAACAATCCTGGGGCCTTCTCTTTTACAAAAGCAGTACTCGGACAAGAGTATCGTTTGAAGTGGGAATACAAGAACTCGGTGCTAATGCCATTGTGCTGAATTCTCAAAATACTCAAATAGGTCGAGGTGAAAGCATTAAGGACACTGCCATTGTGCTTTCTAGATATTTACATGGGTTAGTCATACGGGCCTACGATCATTCGGTAGTCACCGAATTTGCCAAGCACGCCACCATGCCCATCGTTAATGGCTTAACTGACTTCAATCACCCATGCCAAATTCTAACAGATATTTTCTCGATATTAGAACGCATTGACCCAGAAAACATTGAGCTATCGGCTCTCAAAAATAAAAAAATCGCTTTCTTTGGCGATACCGCTTCAAACATGGCCAACTCTTGGATCATTGCCGCCGCATACATAGGGTTCGATTTGGTGCTTGCTGGCCCCAACGGATATGAACCCACCCATGAGGTTTTAGAAAAACTCAAAGCAGAAAATCTCACTCCAAGACATACATTCACCAATGACCCGATCGAAGCAGCTAACAAAGTGGATGTTATCAATACTGATGTATGGGTGTCTATGGGCGATGAAGCTCAAAGCAAAGAACGCAAAGAAACTTTAGCTGATTTCCAAGTCAACGAAGCACTAGTCGCCAATGCGAACCAAGATTTCTTATTTCTTCATTGCTTACCTGCTCATATCGGTGAAGAAGTCACTCAAGCAGTTATTGAAGGCCCCAATTCCATTGTTTACGATCAAGCTGAAAATAGACTTCATACACAAAAAGCCATCCTTGCTCAGCTACAAGCGCACTCAAACTAATGGATATTCCAAAACATATTGCCATCATCATGGATGGTAATGGCCGCTGGGCTAAAGAACGCAACCTCACCCGACTCGCCGGACACAAAGAAGGAATCCAAACCGTCAAAAAAGTCATTGAAGCGGCCATCAAAAATAAAATTCCCTACCTTACCCTTTACGCCTTTAGTTCGGAAAACTGGAATCGGCCCAAAGATGAAGTCAACGGATTAATGTCCCTGCTCAATCATTTCTTGGAAAAAGAACTCAAGTTGCTCATTGAAAATGAAATCCAACTTAAAACCATTGGACGCATTCACGAGTTACCCGAAAAAACTTTTAAATGTATCGAAGACGCCAAAGAAAAAACTGCTCATTTTGATCGTCTCACACTGACGATCGCTCTCAACTACAGTTCACAAAATGAAATCGTAGATGCCGTAAAAAATATAGTTAAAGATGCAAAAAAAGATTCTTTAGACATTGAACAATTGGACTACCCTAAACTGGCTTCATACTTGTATACCAAAGACCTTCCTGACCCAGATCTAATCATACGCACTTCTGGGGAATACAGACTCAGTAATTTTCTCTTACTCCAGTCCGCTTATGCAGAAATTTACACCAGCCCAATTTACTGGCCAGACTTTAATCAATCTCACTTTACAAAAGCCCTCACTCAGTTTGCACAACGTGAAAGACGCTTTGGAAAAATTAGCTAAATTAACAAACTCATCTCATCCGCTATGAAAACAAGAATCATGACTTCAATTACACTCTGGGTTTCAATAATACTCTCTCTAGCTATTTTTCGTGCTCACGCTGGCGTGTTTATTTTAGCCTTTATCGCTTACTTTGCCCAACTTGAACTCTACCAAATGTTTGAAAAAAGTGGGGCAAAGCCCATGAAGCAAGTCGGACTCATCTGTGGTGCGATACTGATGTTCGGTTCATTCTATTTTGGCGATCTAAGTAATGATCTTTTCCTAATTACTTTCCTCATTATCACTCTATTAATCATCGGTCTAGATGTGAAAAATGGAAACTTTAATCAGCTTCTCCCCACACTTTTTGGATTTATTTACATACCCTATTTACTACACTTTATTTTCAAAATATATCACTTAAATATCCAAGAAGGATATTCCACGGATGCCGGTGTTTTTCTTTGCTTTTGGGTCGTCATCATTGCTATCAATACCGATATTGGTGGCTATATTTTTGGTAAACTTTTTGGCAAAAATAAACTTTCCATTATCAGTCCTAAAAAAACACTTGAAGGAGCCATTGGCGGTATCGCCTTTGCGATGATTGTTGGACTCATCTTAATGTTTGCTTTCAACCAATTACTTCCATCTCAACTCACAGTTTGGAAAGCACTCTTAACCATCTTTCCCCTTTCCGTTGTTTCCATTGGATCAGATCTTATTGAAAGTGCTTTTAAACGACAAGCAGGACAAAAGGATTCGGGCAACTTAATCCCTGGCTTAGGTGGCATCTTCGATCTTTCTGATAGTATAATTCTTACCGCCCCGCTTGCCTATTT
>JAQCDT010000041.1 GCA_027620575.1 Verrucomicrobiota bacterium | reverse complement strand
TCATGGTTCACTCCCAAAGCGTCTATACCCTGATTTCTTAAAATTCGCACCATGGCCACAGTCGAACCGATACAATCTCCATCGGGACGGACATGTCCAATCACCGCCACTTTTTTATTTTCCTTCTTTAAGGATTCAACGCAGGCACCGAAGTCCGCACTTTCTTGTTCATAAAAAAAACTCATTTTGTCTTATCCTCCTCTGATAAATCATCCAATAAATCAATTAAAGAAGCACCACGTTTAAGTGATGGATCATAAATAAATTCAAACTTTGGAAAATATTTTAATACAATGAATTGACTCACCCGTCTTTGTAAATCTTTACCCACTTTCCGAAACAGTTTCTTCGCTTCTTCAATAGTTGCTTCATCTCCTAGCACACTGTAATAAACGTGAGCTTTTCTCAAATCTGACGAGGTATCGACTGAGCTTATAGTTATCTTTACCGCTAATTTTTGATAATTTTGAAGCAGTTGATGGCTGATCTCTCTTTGTAAGAGCTGATTAACTCTAGCGATTCTTTGTGACATAATACAAGGCAAAGTGAAACACACCCCTATCGTTCAATCAATGTTAACGAAGTGAAGGCTTTTTCTTTTCAATCTGATAGCATTCTAATACATCACCTTCTTCGTATTCATTACATCCTTTGATGTTAATACCGCATTCATATCCAGCACGTACTTCTTTAACATCATCTTTGAAGCGACGTAAGGTTTCAATTGCACCTTCAAAAATTAGTTTGCCCTTACGCATTAGGCGAGCCTTACCTGAACGATAAATAGTACCTTCAGTAACCATACTACCCGCAACGGCACGTCCTTTAGAAATTCCAAAGACTTGTCGAACTTCAGCAGCACCCGATTTCTTTTCTACCACCTCTGCTTCTAACAAATCAACCATAGCATCTTCGATTTGATCTAATAATTCGTAAATAATCGCATTTTGAATTAAAGATACATCCTCATGCTTTGCTAAGCTTTGTACTCCATTGTCTAGCTTCACATTAAAACCAACAATAGTTGCAGCACCAGCACTCGCTAAAGTCACATCGCTCTTCGAAATATTACCCACACCTTGTCCGATAATTTCTAAATCTACTTTATCACTTTTGATTTCTTCTATTCCAGAGACTAAGGCTTCAAGTGAACCATGCACATCTGATTTTACGATAAGGCGTAAATTTTTCTTCTTTTGGTTTTCAATAGCGGCAAACAGATCTTCAACCGAAGAACCTGCACTACCTGCTTTATCTTGCAACACTTGCTTAGAATCTGAAATCTTTCGCTCAGTCTTAGATTCATCGGCAATACGCTTTGCTGCTTTTTCATTTTTCTCTTTAAAAAAGCGATCACCCGATCGAGGTACTTCCGACCAGCCTAAAATTTTCACTGCAGTAGAAGGTCCAGCAGAATTAATCACTGCTCCCTGAGCATCCACCATAGATTTTACACGGCAATAACTTTCACCAGAAACTAAAGCATCTCCACGTTTTAAGGTTCCTTTTTCTACAATCACTGAAGCAACTGCCCCTCTACCTTGTTCAATTTGTGCCTCAATAACTGTACCACTAGCATTTGCTTTAGGATTTGCTTTTAATTCTAAAATCTCCGCCTGCAAGAGAATCATCTCTAATAGGTCATCAATGTTTGTGCCATTCAAAGCAGAAACTTCAACTGTAACCGTTTCGCCACCCCAATCTTCTGGAGCAATCCCCTTCTCTTGCATTTCCTGTTTTACCTTATCCACGTTTGCACCTTTGGCATCAATTTTGTTAATCGCTACGATGATAGAATTATTGGCTGCTTTCGCTAACTTCAAAGCCTCATCCGTCTGCGGTTTAAAGCCATCATCGGCAGCAATAACTAAAATCGCAATATCCGTAACATTTGTTCCCCTAGAACGCATTTTTGAAAATGCAGCGTGTCCTGGTGTATCAATAAAAGTAATATCGTTATCATTAAACCGAACTTGGTAAGCCCCAATATGTTGAGTAATCCCACCCGCTTCCGCCGCAACGCTGTTCGTTTTTCTTAGGGTATCTAGTAAAGTTGTTTTACCATGATCAACGTGCCCTAAAATACAGCAGACAGGTGCTCTTGGCTCCATCAACTTAGGATCATTTTCATCTTCCTTAGGCTTTTCTACTTTCTTCGGTTGCTCAATTGCTGCTTCACCTCGGTGATGAATCTCTAACTTAAACCCATGACGCTTCGCTAATTCAAGTGCAACCGATTCTTCGATTGTTTGATTCATAGAAGCAAAAATACCCAACTCCATTAATTCTGAAATCAACTTGAAGGGCTTTAGTTCTAACTGAAGAGCAAAATCTCTGACCACTATAGGTGGTTTCGCATGAATAATCTTTTCTGCACTCTCGCTTAAATTATCCTCAGACCCACTTCCATCCGATGTTTTAATATCCGCAGGTTTCGCTTTCGGGGGAACTGAAATTGGACTGGGTGAACTCGCTCGCTTTACCGGGGGGGGCATCTTTGGAGGAGAAGCTGGCGAGACTCGACTGCCCATTTTGGCATCCTCTTTCATCGCACGCTCTTTGTTTATCTCTTCCGTGGATTTTATGATCGCACCTTCTGGCAAGCCTGCTTTTTTCGGAGCCTCCTCAACTTCAGGAGCTGGAGCAGTTTCCACTTCTTTATGCTCTTCCACTGCATTTTTCTTAGCAAATTCCTCAACTAATGACTCAGCCGAAATATTATCGATTGTACTGGATGAACTTTTTACTTCAAAGCCACGACTGCGTAATAACTCAATCAATTCTTTATTCTCAATTCCTATTTGCTTTGATAGCTGATGAATACGTACGCTCATAAATGTAATTTTAAATCTCTATATATCGTAACTTAAGGGGATCTTTTGATTAGGCGTTATTTTCTAAATAATTCTGAACTTTCCCAAGAATATCACCTGCTTCTTCTTCAGAAAATCCCGCATCCAATAAATCGCTACTAGATACTCCTTCAAAAGCATCCGCACTGACAAGGCCAATTGCGACTAAACGTTCAGCAATTTCAGGTTCAATTCCAGGAATTAAATTAATACCTTCAACCGCTTTAGCAACCTTTTGACTGAATCCAACCGCCTCAACTTCTTTCTTACCAATGTCCAATTTCCATCCTAGTAAGCGAGATGTTAATTTTGCATTCAACCCTTTTCGACCAATCGCAATTGATAAATCATCTTCTATCACATTGAAGTGGATTCGATGCTCATCCTCATTGAGTTCAATGTCTTTTGGCACTGCAGGCTTTAAAGCTTCTTCAAGTAAACGGATTGGGTCACTGTCATAACGAATGATATCAATCTTTTCTCCACCTAGTTCTCTAACAATTGTTTTCACACGAGTGCCTCGAGAGCCTACACAAGCACCGACTGGATCTACTTTAGGATCGGTACTGGATACAGCAATCTTTGTTCGATAACCTGCTTCACGGGCCATTGCTTCAATCTTTACCGTACCATCAGAAATTTCTGTCACCTCTACATCAAATAAACGTCTGACAAAATTAATATTTGAACGAGATAAAATAATTTCTGGCCCACGATTACTTTGCTCAATCTTTAGTAATAAACAGCGAATACTTTCCCCAGGAGCATAATCCTCTCCAGTGATGCGCTCACGAGCTGGTAGAATAGCTTCTGCCTTTCCTAGATCGATCATTAAATCACCACGTTCTCTTCGGCGCACTGTCCCGGTGACAATATCGCCAACCGTATCTTTAAAGTCATCAAAAATACGGTCTTTTTCAAACTGGCGAATTCTTTGTAAAATCGCCTGTCTAGCTGCTTGGGCGGCAATACGGCCAAGAAATGCAGGATCCACTTCCGTCTCTATGAGACCGCCAACAGTCGCTTCACTATCAATTTGTCTAGCCTTATCGATATGTATTTCCCTCTGATTATCACCGACAGAATCGACAACCTCTAGCTGGTTCCATGCTTTTAAAGCTCCTGATTTAGGATTAATTTCTACACGGATTTCATTGGTGGTATTAATGCTTTTTTGTGCTGCAGACGCAATCGCAGAAGCAATTGCTTGGATCATAGCCTCCCGAGCAATACCCTTTTCTTTCTCCATGTATTCAAGGACTGATAAGATTTCGTGACTCATATTAAGATTTGACTGTAAAAATAAAAAAAGCGAGGCAAGCCCGCTTCAATAAGAATTAGAAGATTTGAAGGATCATTCAAACACACTACTATAAATTGTCAAGATTTCACTAGGTCTTACTTTTTTGAAAAATGATGTTCGTTCCCTGATAAAAGTCTTTGAATATTAGAAGCATGCCGAACAACAATTAATATAGCAAGAACGAGACAAAGGATCCATCGAACATCAGACAAATCGTGTAGGAAATAAAAACTAATAGGTAAGCTAATGGCGAAAACAATTGATCCTAAAGCAACCACACGTGTCATAAAAAAAACAATCACCCAGACAATAAGCCCTATTGCCAAAACCCAAGGCATCAGTGCGAGTAATCCACCCATGGTGGTTGCGACCCCTTTTCCACCTCTAAACCTAAGAAAAACCGAGAAGCTATGGCCTAGAATACCTCCTAAGAGACCGAAAATGCCGATTAGATCAACATTAAGTCCATCCATTCCTAAAAAATACTGTGCTAAAAAAACGGCTAAATAACCTTTAAAAAAATCTAAGAGAAAAACCGTATTTCCCCAAAAAGCACCCATTGTACGTTTTACATTGGTCGCACCAGGATTGCCACTGCCTAAAGAAAATAAGTCGATGCCTTTAGATTTGGCCACCAATACAGCAAAATTAATCGACCCTAAAAAATATCCAATCAATAATGCTAAAGAATAAATCATGGATAGATTAGAACAATTATAACTTAATCACGCGATATTTTTCGATCGCCTCATGCTCGACAATTCGTTGGGTAGCTTTCTCGGAAGGAACGCTATCAATTTCAAACACACTGACTGCAAACCCTTCACCCTTATCTCGACTTAATGACATATTGGCAATATTGACACTGTCCTCTCCAAGAACTTGACCTATAAAGCCGACAATTCCAGGTACATCTTTATTTTTTAAGACAATCAAGGTCGCATCTGTATTCACCTCAACACTATGCCCGTCTATTGATACAATTCTTGGCACTTGCTGTTTACCAAATAATGAGCCGCTAATGCTACGTGTTTTCCCCGCACTATTAACAACGGAGACTTCCATTAATTCATTAAAATCATCATGAGTAGGAATTTTTACTTCCTCTGACTGAATGCCGAGTCGAGCGATTTTCTTGGGAGCATTCACATCATTAACATTTTCAGAAATTTCACGAAGGAAGCCTCGTTGAATTGCATTGGTCAGAGGTAAGGTTTCAAATTCTGCCATTTTGCCATAATAACGAATCACCATCTTCTCTATACCCTCAGGGCCTAATTGCTGCGAAAATGTGCCCAACTTTTCTCCTAAACAAATATAAGGCGCTAAACGCTCAAGCACCTGCGGATCAACCGATGGCATATTCAAGGCATTCATGACCATTCCACCTTTTAACGTTTCGATCATTTGACGAGCGACATCAATACCTACATTCTCTTGGGCTTCCTGAGTCGATGCGCCTAAATGAGGTGTGATGACTAAATTGGGCAGTGAACGAAGTTCACTATCTTCCGCGGGTGGCTCATCCTCATAAACATCTAAACCGGCTGCCGCAACATGACCTGATTTTAGACCTTCTATAAGTGCAGACTCATCAATAATTCCGCCTCGTGCACAATTGAAAATTCGTACGCCTTCCTTCATTTGTTGAATCGTCTTTGTATTGATCATATGCTTGGTATCTGCGGTTAGAGGCATATGGACAGTGATATAATCAGATTCCGCAATGAGCTGATCAAATTTAGCTAAGGTTACACCAAGATCTTTTGCACGTGCTTCTGTTAAATAAGGATCGTATGCCAAAACTTTCATTTGAAACGCTCTGGCACGCTTTGAAACCTCCGCACCAATTCGACCCATTCCAAGAACACCTAGAGTTTTTTCATTCAACTCTGACCCAGTAAACTTTTTGCGATCCCAAGCACCTTCTCGCATCCGTGCACACGCTTGCACAATCGGTCGAGTCCCCGCTAACATGTGGGTAAAAGTCAGTTCGGCAGTCGCGATTGTGTTACCAGTTGGCGTGTTCATGACAATAACTCCATGATCCGTAGCCGCTTCTATATCAATGTTATCCACACCCACTCCTGCACGACCCACAACCTTTAAATTCTTTGCTGCGGCAAAAACTTCTGCAGTTACTTTTGTTTCTGAACGAACAGCCATTCCGTCGACATCCTTTACTAATTCTAAAATTTGCTCAGGAGTTGAACCATAGGCCTCAATAACCTCAAAGCCTGTCTCTGCTTTAAATAAATCAACTCCAATTGGAGAAATTCGATCTGCAACTAATATTTTCATAATAAGTTAATGAAATAGAAATAGATTTAAGAACTTGCAACGAAAACTCTCTTTTTTTCATAAAAGAGAGTAGTTTTTCTTCTAAAAGGCATACTTGACAGCCTTTAAGCACAGTGACAAATAATTTTAAAACAAAAAAATTCACCTAAAAGAAAAAAGATTATGGCATCCCCAACAAATGTTAGAAAAGGCAAAGTACTTAAATATCAAGGAACACCACACCTAGTACTAGATGTACAACACCGAACCCAAGGAAGACAGGCTGGCTTTATGCAGGTTACAATGCGAAATCTAAATACGGGCTCGAGTACGAATACAAAGATTAGGACTACGGACAGTGTAGAGATTTTGCATACCGATAATCGTAAACTTGAATTTTCTTACAAAGATCAAGACGGCTACCACTTTATAGATCCAGAGACTTTTGAAGACACCTTGCTCAACGAGGCTATGGTGAGCGATGCAATGGATTTTCTAGTAGAAAATTCTGCTTACAGTATTCTATTTGTCAGTGATGACCCTATTTCTATCGACTTACCTGCATCTGTAGAAATGAAAGTTGTCCAATCACCCGAAGGAATCCGTGGTGATACTGCAAGTAATGTACAAAAGCCAGCTACTTTAGAAACAGGTCTTACGATTCAAGTTCCCTTATTTATTAAAGAAGGCGAAATCATTAAAGTATCTACGGCTGATCGCTCCTACATGAGTAGAGCTTAAAAGATAAAAAGAAGGCTTTCAAATCAATTGAAAGCCTTAACTTTGGTAAACTTATAAACTCTTAAGCGACTCGCTCAGCGATTAAATCTGGTGGATTTGGTCTCTTAGGTGCTAAACGATACGCTGACTTGAGAAATTCTAAGGCTTCCTCCATTTTGGTTTCATCATTATAATGAATCATCATCAAAGGCTCTCCTTGTTTGACTTGTGTTCCGACCTTCTTGATTTCAGAAACGCCAACCGCGGGATCCATAGTCTTATTCGATAACATAGCCAATTTCTGAACACCTTCCGCAATCATGCCTGCATTAATAGTGTGAACATAACCGCGCTTTGGGGCTGGTAGCTTTCGAATATATTTTGCTTTAGGGAATTTATCTGGATTATCAATTACCGATGTATCTCCCCCTTGAGCAGCAATCATCTCTTTAAATTTTTCTAAAGCGGATCCATCATTTAAATGTCTCAAGACGGTTTGCTTGGCCGATAAAGTTGAACCTGCTACGCCAGCCAATCGAACAATTTCCATGCCTAGCTTTAAAATTAATTCCTGCAAGTCTTCAGGTCCACGACCACTCAACAATTCAATTGCCTCTTGAATTTCTAATGCAGTCCCAACCGAATCGCCCAAAGGCTGATTCATATCGGTCACCAAAGCCACACAACGACGTTTCTTCATAGAGCGTACTACACGTGTAATAAAACGAGCCAGTTGTCTAGCTTGCTCAATATCACGAATGAAAGAACCATTACCCCATTTCACATCGACAACTAAACTTTCAGCACCTTCAGCTAATTTACGGCTTAATGCGCTTCCAGTAATTAAAGGTATGCTAGGAATAGATCCTGTTTGCTGCCTAAGCTTGTAAAGCATCGCATCCACAGGGGCAATTTCTTCATTTTGCTCGATGATTGCACATCCAACCTGTTTTAACTGTCCTTTAAACTCCTTAATACTTAATTGAGGATTGAATTTTGGAATCGCTGATAATTTATCTAAATTACTGATGACATATTCTTCATCTTGCCCATTCATTGTAGGCATGACGACTCCAGCCGCAGCCGCTAGAGGTGCCAATACTAATGATGACTTATCTCCAACTCCTCCAGTAGAATACTTATCAATCTTTGGACGAGCGATATGAGTTAAATCAATCATTTCACCGGACAGCATCATTTCTTCAGCAAATACCGCTGTTTCCTGAGCTGACATATTTTGAAAATAAATAGCCATCGCGAGTGCTGATTGCTGATAATCTGGAATCTCTTCGTCTAAAATCGAATCGACTAGATAGCGAATTTCATCGTCTGAAAATTCACCGCCATCACGTTTTTTTTCGATTAAATATCGAAATGAAGGCTTAATAAATTTGCGTGTACTTATGATTTTTTTGCGCATTTTGTTTACGGATGATTGTGTGTATAAAAAACGAACTAAAATTTGTGTAGTCTCATGGAATGTAACATGAGGCAATAATAGATTTGTTTATTGGCATAAACCTCTTATTGCTAGCCTCTTGCGGAAAATTGTCAAGATTAATCACACCTAGATGTAATTTACTACTTGTCCAAACAAGTATGTTTTCTTTACTAAACTCTTACGATAAACGAACTGCGTGCGGAAATAAAATTCATGGACATATCATTTAATCCAATTCAATCGATTGATAAAGCAATGCGTATGCTTTTTGAAAATGATACTGAATTAGCACAACGATTCACAGATTCGTTTGATCCAATTATTCGTGCAGCTGACCCTAAGTTTGCCGATTTTCAAGCGAATGGAATCCTTCCGTTAGCAAAAAAGAATGGTTTAAATCCTGTTCAATTAGCTAATGATATTTGTAAAAAGCTATTAGATTCCAAAACGATTGATAGTAATTTATTTGAAATTTCCGTAGCTGGTCCTGGAT
>JAQCDT010000040.1 GCA_027620575.1 Verrucomicrobiota bacterium | reverse complement strand
ATAGAGCCAAAGAAACATCTTAGTAATAATGTATATTTTGATCCAAATCGATCATTTAAAAACGTTGGTTTGTGGAGAAGATTTTCTGATACTGAAGAGATCAGAATGATTGAAAAAGAACTTTCTGCTCAACTCTACTCATTCAAGTGAAACCTGAAATTATTAATCTTCCTAAAATAACCGACCCGAGAGGAAATCTATCGGTTATTGAGGGATTTGGGCACATTCCATTTGAAATAAAACGAACTTATTTGATTTATGATGTTCCTGGTGGGCAAACAAGAGAGGGACATGCGTTTAAAAATCAATGTGAATTCATCGTTTCTTTAAGTGGAAGTTTTGATGTACATCTTGATGATGGAACTCATAAAAAAGTTTATTCTCTAAATCGATCTTACTATGGACTTTATGTGCCTCCTATGATCTGGCGTAGCATGCAAAATTTTTCAACCAATGCATCTGTCGTGAATTATGATCTCGCATTTATCCCTGATTTCGAGCAGAATAAAAACTTTTAGTAAAAATTATCACAAGGGTTTAAAGAAGATATGCTAGGGATTATGAACGTTCAGTCTTTTATTACTCGGCAGAAAGTTTATTATCAAAGAACAAACTCTTCTACAGATGATGATCGGATAATTCGCATCAAATATGAGGATTTGGTTTTAAGTTATGAAAGTACTGTTGAGTATTTGTTCCAACGATTAAATATAGACCCAAAGAATCATTTTAAAAAGAATGTATATTTTGATCCAAATCGATCATCAAGAAACGTTGGTTTGTGGAGAAAAATTTGCTAATAATGATGAGATTCGTATGGTTGAAGAAGAATTATCTGTACAACTTTATTCATTCAATTGATTGGGGAGATTATTGAAATACCCAAAATGTTTGTTAACCGTTAGGACCTTTCTATTTTTGATTTTTTACTAAAACTTTGTAATCAATAATTTTTTTTAATCTAGCTTCTATAAAAGCAAACTCCTGTGTTCTAATAATGAAAACAATTAATTCCTGCGAAATATGTAATAATACTAATCTGACAAGTGTTCTTGATCTTGGTTCTCATCCACTTTGTGATGACCTTGTTCAGATTGGGTCAGATAGAATATGCAGGAATACCCTATAGAAATATTGTATTGTAAAGATTGTAATAGTGCACATCAGAAGTATCAGGTACCAAAGGAGGAATTATTTCAGCCAGATTACCACTATCGAGCTAGAATGACAGGCAGTGTTTTGACTGGTATGTCAGATCTTGTTGAAAGCTGTTATAAAAGATTTGGTGATTTGGAAGGAAAACTAGTTCTAGACATTGGTTGTAATGACGGAAGTTTGTTGAATTTTTTTAAGAAGAAAGGATGTCGCACTATAGGAATTGATCCCACAGATGCGGCAAAAGATTCAATCCATCCAACGATTCAGTCATATTTCGATTTAGAATCTGCCAAAAAAGTTTTATCCGATTTTGGTAAACCAGATATAATTACTTTTACTAATGTATTTGCTCATATAGATGATTTAGGTGGTTTGCTATCGAATTTGTCCTTATTGTTGAAGGGAGAAACAAAAGTTGTCATCGAAAATCACTATTTAGGAGCGGTCCTAGACACTGGACAGTTCGATACTTTTTATCACGAACATCCTCGTACTTATAGTAGAAAATCTTTTGAGGTTATTGCCAAAAGACTTGGACTAAATTTATTACATGTTCAGTATGTCAGTCGTTACGGAGGAAATATTAGAGTTTTTTTAGGGAAGGGTTCTCCCAGTGATGAAGACTCCAAGAGTGAATCAACTTTTTTGGAAGAATTTTCTGCACTAAAAGAAGATGTTGAACTTTGGCAAAAGGATATGAAAGTAATCATTCAGGATTATGTGAAAAAGTATGGACCTTTGAGAGCAAAGGCTTTTCCTGGGAGGGCAGCTATTCTTGTTAAAATGTTAAAATTAAGCCATGCTGATATATCAGCCGTATATGAGATAAAGGGTTCAATTAAAGTAGGGCATTATGTACCAGGCACAAGGATTCCCATACTGCCTGAAGTTGAATTATACCAACTTGATGATCAATCACTTCCAATTTTAAATTTAGCTTGGCATCTGCCTGGAGAAGTTAGGGCAAATCTAGAACTTAATGGATATGCAGGTGAAGTTGTTGATATTAAACCAATGAATGCAGGAAATTAATTTGATTAAGTGAATGCTTCTTTTATACATCGCTTAGCTGATGTACAAACATCAGAAATAGGTAAAGGAACTCAGATTTGGCAGTTTGCAATAATTCTCGATGGTGTCTCGATAGGAGAAAATTGTAACATAAACTCTCATACATTTATAGAAAATGATGTTGTGATAGGAAATAATGTTACAATTAAGTGCGGTGTTTATCTTTGGAAAAGAACTATAATCGAAGATAATGTATTTGTTGGTCCAAATGTAACATTTACCAATGAAAAATATCCCAAGTCAAAAGAATATTCTGATAAATACCTAGGTGCTATCCTAAAATCTGGTTCGTCAATTGGTGCGAATGCTACAATTTTGCCTAATGTGGTTATTGGTAAAAATGCTATGGTAGGTGCTGGTAGTGTTGTTACTAAAAATGTTCCTGATGGATGTTGTGTTGTTGGTAATCCAGCAAGAAGAATGGGTCACTTAACTTGAGTTTTGATGATTACTAATATGATAGACTTTCTTGATCTAAAAAAAATTAATTTCCGTAACAGTAACGAAATTCGAGACGCAACACTTCGTGTTTTTAACTCAGGTTGGTATATTTTGGGGAAAGAAGTTGATGAATTTGAGAAAAAATTTAGTAGTTATTGTGGAGTTAACTATACAATTGGAATGGGCAATTGTCTTGATGCATTGATCTTAATTTTTAGAGCTTTTATTGAGACAGGACTCTTGAAAGAAGGAGATGAAGTAATAGTTCCTTCTAATACTTACATCGCCTCTATTTTATCAATTACCGAAAACAGATTAGTTCCAGTTTTTGTGGAACCGAATATTGATTCTTACAACATAGACCCTCAACTCATTGAAGACAAAATAACTTCCAAAACTAAAGCAATCCTAATTGTTCACCTTTATGGACAAGTAGCCTTTTCAGAAAAACTGAAGACTCTTGCTAAAAAGTATGAACTGAAAATCATTGAAGATTGTGCGCAGGCACATGGGGCATCGCTGAATGGAGTAAAAACAGGGAACTTTGGAGATGCTGCAGGTTTTAGTTTTTATCCTTCGAAAAATTTGGGTGCATTAGGAGATGCGGGTGCAGTAACAACCAATGACCAGGAACTCGCTGATGTTATTAGGGCACTTGGTAACTATGGTAGTCACATTAAGTATGAAAATCTATACAAGGGGCAAAATAGTAGGTTAGATGAAATACAAGCTGCGATTCTTTCAGTAAAATTGGTGAGTCTTGATGACGATAATGACAGAAGAAAGCAAATCGCTAATTATTATACAAAAAATATCCAAAACGATAAAGTAATCCTGCCCAAAAGAATACATGAAGATAAAAATTCTCATGTTTATCATTTATTTGTTGTAAGAGTTAAAAATAGAGAAAATTTCAGAGAATTCTTAAAGGAGAAGGGAATTGCAACAGATGTTCATTACCCCATTCCACCTCACAACCAAAAAGCATTCAGTGAGCTTAATGAAAAGAGCTATCCTTTATCAGAAAAAATACATAAGGAGGTCGTAAGCATTCCATGTGGATTACATTTAACCGATGATGAGGTTGAATACATCGCATCTTCAATCAATCAATACTGAATAAACCTTTGGATAATCTTCCATTAGTGCTTTACTTCCCATATCCTTCAGTGGGTGGGGTTTCGGTGCTTTTCTTGCGGATTTCTAAACTACTCTCTCGGTCTCATCGTATAATTCTTATGGATTATGTTGATGGTTACATGGCAAAAAACCTTCCTGAAGGAGTTGAGTTTCTTGAATGCAATAAAAAA
Source organism: Verrucomicrobiota bacterium (assembly GCA_027620575.1). GTDB lineage: Bacteria > Verrucomicrobiota > Verrucomicrobiia > Opitutales > Coraliomargaritaceae. Next base: position 5,198 of record JAQCDT010000040.1, on the reverse strand, counting down.
GAGGAAGTTCCATCAGGTTCCATCATAATATTTCAAGGTGTATATCCCTGGAGAATTAAAGATTTTAACCTTTTTCCTAGTACTTGCAGAGTTCTTTTTTGGCATTTACATCCAGACAATTACTTTCCTTATTACAAGTATAAATACTTAAAACATAAAATACTTAGGTATTTAACCTATTCCATTTCTTTTTTAAAACATAAAATCGGGCAAAAACTAATTAAAGAATTATTGTCTAAAAATGCTTTGGTTTTCATGGATCAACCAAATCGTGACTCTACTTCGAAGTATTTTAACTTAAATATTGAAAAGAAAAACTACCTAAAAATATTTACTGATGACATTGAGAATCCTCGAGAAATCATAAATCGCAATATTGAAGATGATCGCTTTCACTTTGGTTGGATCGGTAGACTGGAAGATTTTAAATCACCTATCTTGTTTCACACACTTGATAGACTAAAGGATATATGTAATACAAAATTTGACTTTACCATAATTGGTAACGGTAAAGACTCTGAAGAATTTTATAAATACAGGGATTCCTGTACCTGTTACAAAATTAATATTATTGATGAGATCAGGCCAGATGAGATTTCTTCTTACATATCCAATTTTGATATTTTGTTTGCGATGGGCACCTCCGCTTTAGAAGGAGCAAAAATTGCGATTCCAACAATATTACTAGATTACAGTTATCAAACAATTAATCAAATTTACAAGTATCAGCTTATTTATGAAAAGCATGGATTTAGTCTTGCCGACCCCATTTCTGACAACAATTTTGAGGAAGAAAGTACTTTAGAAGAGAAATTATCTTTTATTTTAGAGAATTATGATAATATTTCACAAAATTGTAGATCTTATTGGGATGCGAACTTTTCTCCACCTGTGTTCAAGAACGATTTTCAAAATGCTATTCAAAAATCGTCCCTTTCCGTTAATGATTTAACGACTGCTGAATATCATAAACCAGACTTTATAACTAAAATCCTTTTTAAAATTTATGGAAATAGAATTAAGGGGAATTCATCTCAAGCGTGGCAATACTGATGGACTGTTTTAAAAATAAGAAAGTGCTTGTTACGGGCCACACCGGATTCAAAGGATCCTGGCTTTGTGCATGGCTTAAACAATTGGGCGCCGAAATTATAGGAATGTCAGATTCTGTGCCTTCAGAGCCTGCTCACTTTGAGGTCCTAGATGGGATTGTGGACCATGATATCCGTGTTGATATCAGAAATAAAAATGAGGTTGTAGAAAATATTATAAAGCATAGTCCGGACTTTATTTTCCATTTGGCTGCCCAACCAATTGTTTTTGATGCTTATAACGATCCATTTGAAACTTTCGAAGTCAATGCGATGGGAACTGCAAGTGTTTTGGAGTACCTTCGTAACTCTTCAGGCGAATGTAATGCAGTATTCATAACTAGTGATAAATGTTACGATAATGTTGAGTGGACATATGGGTATCGTGAATCCGATCGTCTAGGAGGAAAGGATCCATACAGTGGGTCCAAAGGTGCAGCAGAACTTGTGATAAAAAGCTATTTTGAATCTTTTATAACAAAATTAGCACCAAAAATTAAGATTGGTGTGGGCAGGGCAGGGAATGTAATCGGGGGAGGAGACTGGGCTCCCTTTCGCATAGTACCTGATTGTGTTAGATCATGGTCCATTGATGAAAAGCCTGAAATTAGGTGCCCGCAGGCTACTCGCCCTTGGCAGCATGTTTTGGAGCCTTTAAGTGGATACCTTGCACTAGCTTCGGAATTACATGGTAGTTCTAAGCACAACGGCGAAGCTTTTAATTTTGGACCACCCGCAACTCAAAACCATTCAGTTCGAGAACTCGTAGAAGAGATTAAGTTACATTGGGTTGGAAAGGATTGGCTGGATAAGTCGGAGGGCAATCAAATGCCTGCAGAGGCAGGTTTACTCAAACTGTGCTGTGATAAAGCTTTGCATGAACTAAATTGGCAAGCGACCTTGACTTTCAAGGAAACTGCCAAGTGGACTGCCGATTGGTACAGAACCTTCTACGAATCAAGCAGTCGGGATGCGAGGGATTTAACAAAGTCGCAAATATCTCAATATATGCAAATTGCTGCACATAGGAAAACTTTTAAAATTTGACCAATCCATGATCGAAACCATTCAACAAAATAATCTCAAGGTTATAAATTCTGATGAGGGTTCAGTTCTGCACTTTATAAAAAAAACAGATGTGGGTTTCAGTGATTTTGCAGAAGTATACTTCTCAACCGTGAACAAAGAATCAATTAAAGCATGGAAGTTGCATAAGAGAATGACTTTAAATCTAGTCGTCCCAGTTGGGCGGGTGTTGTTTTATTTCATCGATTCTAGACCAGACTCTATCAATTATAACAAAATAGAAACCTTTGTTCTTTCCCAAAATCCTTTTACAAGACTGACTGTGCCACCTATGTATTGGTTTGGCTTTAAGGGCCTTGCGAATGGGCTTAACCTGATATCAAACCAAGCAGACCTGGTGCATGACCCTGAGGAGGTGGAAAGAAAACCAATTAATGCTTTTGATGTTAATTGGAACATGAACCTATGAAAGTTGTTATCTTAGCGGGTGGTTTTGGTACTCGCCTTTCAGAGTACACAGAGTCAATTCCTAAGCCAATGGTGACTATTGGAGGAAAACCTATTCTTTGGCATATAATGAAGAGGTATGCATCATTCGGTCATAAAGAGTTTATTCTTGCTCTTGGATACAAATCCGAAGTTGTAAAATCTTATTTTTTATCGATGCGTTCTGTTCATTCAGATTTCACGTTAGACATGTCCAATGGACAGATTGAGATCCATGACAAATCAAATATCGATTGGAAGATTACTTTGGTCGATACAGGGCAGGAGACTATGACTGGTGGTAGGGTAAAGCGATTAGAAAAATATATTGGTAACGACCCGTTTATGTTGACCTATGGTGATGGTTTGTCTGATGTTGATTTTGATAATTTAATTAGATTTCATGAGTCGAAGGGTAAACTGCTTACAGTAACTGCTGTACGGCCCATTGCTCGATTTGGTGAATTATCGATGGATGGAGATTTAGTTACCTCTTTTCAGGAAAAACCTCAAGTTACTAGAGGGTGGATCAATGGTGGCTTTTTTGTCTGCCAACCAGAAATTTTTGAGTACATTAAAAGTGATAAAACTATACTTGAGCGAGAACCCTTAGAATCTATTTCTAAAAAGGGTGAACTTATTGCATACAAACACGAAGGCTTTTGGCAGTGTATGGATACCAAAAGAGATAAAGATTATTTGGAAGAACTTTGGCAAAAGAAACAAGCTCCTTGGGTGATTTGAATAAAAATAAATTAATACGGCTCTCCAAGTCATGCATTGGAGATGCTGAAAAGCATGCAGTTATGCGTGTTTTAGACAAAGAGTTTTTGGGCATGGGGGAGCAGGTTCGAATCTTTGAAGAAAAGTTAAGTGACTTTTTTGGGAGAGAAGCAGTTTGTGTTGTAAATGGGACTGCGGCATTGCATCTTGCACTCCAAGCTTGCGAAATAGGTATTGGCGATGAAGTACTTGTTCCATCAATTACCTACGTTGCTTCTTTTCAGGCAATAACTGCGACAGGTGCAATTCCTGTTGCTTGTGATGTAGAGGAAACCTCCCTTTGTTTGGATTGGCTTGATGCAGAAAAAAGAATTACATCAAAAACAAAGGCGATTATGCCAGTTCATTATTCGGGTGGAGTAGGGGAATTAGACAAAATATACAAACTTGCAGAGAAGTATAAATTAAGAGTTGTTGAAGACGCTGCCCATGCTTTTGGAACTACTTACAAAAATCAAAAAGTAGGGGGATTTGGAGATATTTCATGCTTCAGCTTTGATGGTATTAAAAATATCACCTCAGGAGAAGGTGGATGTATTGTAACAGACGATGAGAAAGTCTTGGATCTGGTTAGAGATGCTAGATTACTTGGGGTAGAGAAAGACTCAGAAAAAAGATATAAGGGGCAAAGGAGTTGGGATTTTAATGTAAGCAAGCAGGGTTGGCGCTACCATATGAGTGATATAATGGCTGCCATTGGAATTGAACAATTGAATAGGTTTGATACTATATCAGCTAAACGAAGAGAGATTGCGATCGCTTACACAACTGAACTAAAAAATAGCGATAAGTTAAAATTTATAGATCACGATTACGAAGAGGTTGTTCCCCATATTTTTCCAACCATTTTAGCAGAAGGAAATTCTCGAGATGACATAACTAAGACATTAAACCAATTTGGAATACAATCTGGAATTCACTATATCCCTAACCACTTACATTCCTTTTTCAAGAAGAGTACAAAATCAGAAACAATCTTGAGTGAAACAGATAGTATTTACCATTCTTTACTCACATTACTTCTACATGAAGAAGTTAGTAAAAATGATGTGAAATACATAGTAGAAAAACTAACTGGTATTCTAAAGTAGCATACATGTTTGAGTCTGTAATCGAACCATCTCCACTGGTGAGTGTGATTATGAATTGCTATAATGGAGAAAAATATCTTCGGGAGGCAATTGATAGTGTATTAGCACAGACATATACAAACTGGGAAATTATCTTTTGGGATAACCAATCGACCGATTCTAGTGCAGAGATAGTAAATTCATTTAATGACGAAAGGATTAAGTATTATTATTCAGAAAATCATACAATACTCTATGAGGCTAGGGGTTATGCATATGCAAAGACAAAAGGTGAATTGATAGCCTTCCTAGACGATGATGATACTTGGTCTCCTGAGAAACTCGAAAAGCAAGTCGGATTGTTTGAGAATAAAGAAATCGGGTTCGTTTGCTCCAATTATTACAATTGGGATTCTGAGAAAAACAACCGAGTATTGGCGTTTAGTGATACTTTGCCGGGTGGATATGTTTTGGATGAGCTTCTAAACCAATATTTTATCGGCATGTTGACATTGGTTCTTAGAAGAGAATCCTTTGAGTCATTGGAATTACAGTTTGATCCTCGGTTTCACATAATTGGTGATTTTGATCTTGTCATCCGCATGGCATCCAAATGGAAATTGGGTGTGGTTCAAAGTCCGCTCGCTTGCTATCGAATTCATCCGGAGAATGAGAGCCGCAAGCAAATCCACTGCATCGTACGCGAAACCTTGGAGTGGTATCGTGAATATGAAAAGGATCA